>NZ_JBSGZD010000459.1:0-4031 GCF_053610825.1 Streptomyces sp. NPDC054863
GCCCTACTGCGTCGGTTCCCAGGCTGTCGCGCACAGGGACTCGGCCACGGCGGCCGTGTAACGGGCGGCGGTGAGCCAGGAGGTGGCGAAGCCGTCGGTGTCGGCAGGGAGGAGGCGGCCGAAGACGTCGCGATCGCGTGGGGCCGCCGAGGCGCACAGGGCGGTGAGCAGTCCGGCGGCCGTCGGAAGGCCCGCGCGGCGGATGCGGCGGCTCTCGGCGGTGACGTCGCCGAGCATGCCGAGGGTGGCACGGCCCGCCAGGACCGTCTGTTCGACCCGGCGCTCCAGGAGGTACAGCGGCGCGTTCCCGCCGGACGCTCCCGGCGGGGGCGGGGCGGGGTGCACGGGGGCCGTCGGGTCAGGGAGGTCGGCGCGGCGCAGGCGGTCGAGGCCGAGGTCGATCGTGCCCTCGCCGGTGGGGTGCGAGCAGGCGAGGAGGGTGAGCCGGGGGTGGAGGGCGGGCACCAGACGGCCGATGATCCTCAGCCGGGTGCCCGGCGCCGTGGCCAACAGCATCAGGTTGTCGCGGTGGGCCAGCGCCGGGTCGTCGTCGGCGACGGTGAGCCGGACGGGAATGCTCCCCTGACACAGCGCGAGCAGGCAGGTGCCGCCCGACTCCCGCACGGCGCCGAGGAGTTCGACGTCCAGGAAGAGCAGGTCGCCGGCTCCGCCGTCCGGGTGCGCGTAGCGGGAGGTGAACCGCAGGGCGCGGGCGGCCTGTTCGGACGGCGGCGTCTCCCACAGGGCGGCGAGCGGCTGCTCCGTCCACGCCGCGCCCCGGGCGGTCACGGCCTTGACGCCCTTCCCCGCGCCCAGTCTGCCGTCCGGCGAGACCGTCGCCCCCGAGACCGCCAGGCCTGCCCGGCCCAGCTCCCGATGGGTGAGCGCGCTGTCCCCCAGGCGTACGGCCCGGTCGGCCACGCCCAGGGCGCGCGCGACGCCGCCGGGTGCCACGTCGCCGACCGAGCAGAGGCGGCCGTCGGATCCGGCGACCCAGGTGCGGGCGCCGGCGTGCCCGGAGTCGGTGACCACAGGTTCGGTGAACAGGCCGTACAGACGCAGCGAGCCGTCCGGGCTGTACGGGCGGCGCGCGCGGCCTCTGACGGCGGCCAGCTCCGCCCCGGTGGCCGACCCCACCCGGTGTGCGGTGCCCAGGAGTTCGGCCAGGGCCGTGACGAGGTCGGCGGTGCGGTAGGACGGGTCCCCGGCGCGGGCCGCGCGCAGCAGTGTGACGACGGACAGCGCGGCGCCCGCGGCACGCGGCAGGTGCCGGAGCCGGGCGGTGTGCGCGGCGCGCAGGAGGGCCGACTGGGTGACGGCGCCGGCCCCGTCGACGCCGGCCTCCAGCACGGCGGCGCCCGCCGACCACAGGGCGTCGGCCGCGGCACGCTCGGCCGGGCTCGCCGCCTCGGGCGAGGAGGCAGCTTCGGGGGCGGGGGCGGGGTCCGTCGCCGAGGTGGGTTCGGGGACCGCCCGGGTGGGCCGGTCGGCGGGCTCGCGCGCCGGGTCCGCCGTGGGGGCGGCGCAGGCGGCGGCTGCGCGGTGGACGCATGCCGGGGCGAGGAGGCAACCGCAGGTGATGGCGTCCGCCGTCGCCACCACGCCGCCCGGGGCGTGCAGTCGCAACTCGCTCTCGTCGTCGACCGCGATCGTCACCGTGTCCCCGTCGCGGTGCGCCGGGCGGGCGGCGAGCTTGGTGACTGCCGCGTCCAGCCGCTTGCGCAGCCGGGGCGAGAGATTCTCCACCAGTGTGGCCGTGACCTCCGGCGCGACGGGTGGCAACTGGGCGGTGGTCATGCGGTCTTCTCCCCTATCCAGCGGGCCAGTTCGAGCGGACTGAGGGCCGCCACGGGCATGCCTGCGGCCACGAGCTGCCCGGCGACGCCCGTCGAGTAGCGGGGCCGGCCGGCGTCGTCGAGGCTCGCGCACCCGAGGACGTGGCAGCCGGTGGTCACCAGGGCCCGCACCTCGGCCAGCAGTCCGCCGAGCGGTGCGCCCTCCTCGAAGTCGCTGATGACGACGACGAGGGTGCGGGTGGGCACCGTGATCAGACTGCGGGCGTGCCGCAGCCCGGCGGCGATGTGCGTGCCCCCGCCCACGCTCACCTCCAGCAGGAGGGAGAGGGGATCGTGCACATGGCCGGTGAGGTCGACGACCTCCGTGGAGAAGGCCAGGAAGTGGGTGCTCAGGGTCGGCACCCCGGCGAGCACGGAGGCGGTCAGCGCGGACCAGATCGTGGATGCCTCCATGGATCCGGAGACGTCGGTGACCAGGATCAGGCGCCAGTCGGCCGACCGGCGGGCGCGACTGCGGAACACCGGCTTCTCGGGGATCACCCGGACCGTTCCGTCGGCCGTCCGGCGGGCGGTGGCGAGGTTGGCGCGGAGCGTGCGCGGCAGGTCCAGCCGGCCGCCGGGGCGGCGGGTGGGCCGGGCCGACATCGTGCCGGTGAGGGCGGGTCGCAGCCGGGTGGCGAGCTGCCGGGTCAGTTCGTCGACCAGGTGGCGGACCAGGGGACGGAGCGCCGCGAGGCGGGCTTCGGGGAGGCCACCGGCGTACCGCAGGACCGTTCGGAGCAGTTCTACGGAGGGGGTGGTTGCGGCCGGGTCGAGTTCGGCGAGGACGTCCCGGCGGCCTGTCCCGGCTGCGGCGGCGAGGACCTCCTCGCGGATGCCGGGGCCGAACAGCGCGGCCAGTTCCTCCGACCACTCGCGGACGCCGGGGAAGGACGCTTCCCGGCCGCCGCGCCGTCCGGAGCCGCCACCCTGACCGGGCAGGCCGCCACGGGATCCCTCGCCGTGTCCCGCGCCGTAGAGCTCGTCCAGCGCGGTCGCCAGGCGGGCGGCGCCGGACGGCAGTCGGTCGGGACGCCGGCCGAGCACGAGCCGCCACCGGTCGGCGGGCGCGAGGGTGGGCGCGGGGGCCTCCTCGGTGGAAGGTGGGGTGGCGGATGTGACGGTGGGGTGTGGTGCGGCGGGGTGGCCGGAGAGCGGCGCGAACCGGTCGTCGTGCGCGGGTGGCGGGACGGGCAGGCCGAGGCCGGTCAGGAGTTCGCGGGCCGCGAGGTCGGCGGCTGTCCGGCGGGCCAGCTCGGCGGGGTCGTCCGCGTCGAGGGTGTCCACCCGTTCGCCAAGCCGCTCCTCGACGGTGTCGAGCAGCCGGTCCCGGGCGGCCGGGCTCAGGGTGTCGAACCCCCCGCGCAGTGCGGGCAGCCGGGCCAGGAACGCGGTGTCGTCCAGCTCGACGACCCGGTGCAGCAACGGGTCCAGGGCGTCGGCGCCGACGGTCAGGAGCGGGCCTGCCACCGTCAGGACGCCGGTGAGGCGGGCGGTGAGCGCGGCCCGGGAGGTGCTGTCCACGGCTCCGTCCACCCAGGAGGCGACGCGCCCCCCGAAGGTCCCGGCCTCTTCGTGGCCGGTGAGCACCCTGACCGCTCCGGCGGCTGCGGCGATCAACGGCGTGCCGTCGGCGGCCAGCCGGGTGAGGGCGTCGGTGAGCCGGATGCCGCCCACCCGGTCGGCGCGCTGGGCCAGTTCGAGCAGCGCCCGGGCGTCCTCGGGGTCCTCGGAGCCGGTCAGGCCGTCGACCTGTCGGACCGCCGCCGACGTCAGCAGTTCGGCCGCGTGCGCGGTGCGGGCGGTGCGGGCGGCAGCGGTGGTGTCCGGGGCCGGGGCCGAGGTGGGAACCGAGGTGGGAACCGGGGCCGGCGCGGGGGCCGGGGTAGGGGCAGGGGTCGGAGGGTCGTCGGGCGGGGCCACGCCCGGCAGGTGTCCGGCGTCGATGCGGTCCAGCAGGTCGAGCCCGGCGAGGAGTTCGGGAAGGGTGCCGCTCGCGGGGAGTACGCCCGCCAGCTCCGTCAGCCGTTCGTCGGCCAGGGCGGGGAGCCCGCACTCGGCGGCCTCCGAGAGGCCGCCGACGACCTGGGCGGCCGTCGGGCCGCCCTCCGCGCGCTCGGCCGCGTGACGCTGCCGCAGCACGCCCTCGGCCGCCTGGGCCGGGGTGACGCCGCGTGCCCCGGCCGCGGTGAGCAT
>NZ_JBSGZD010000460.1:0-3911 GCF_053610825.1 Streptomyces sp. NPDC054863
CTCGTAGACCTTGTCGAAGCCGATGGTGTGCAGCATCCGCGGCAGCTGCGGGTTGAGGTGGCGGGCGTGCAGCCCGTACCGCTCGCCGCCCCGCTCGGCGAGCAGCGCCCGCAGGTCGAAGCCCTCGGTCATGGCCGGCCCCTCAGCTCCCCGAGACGGTCTCGCGGACCGCCCGCAGCGACTCCTTGAGCGAGCCCATGGTGGCGAGGACGGCCGTGGGCTCGTACCCGCAGTGCGCCATGCAGTTCGCGCACCTCGGGTCCTTGCCGCGCCCGTACTTCTCCCAGTCGGTCTCCTCGATGAGCTGCCGGTACGTCGGTACGTATCCGTCGCTCATCAGGTAGCAGGGCCGCTGCCAGCCGAACAGGGAGTAGTTCGGGATCGCCCACGCGGTGCACGGGAAGTCGACCTTGCCCTCCAGGAAGTCCAGGAAGAGCGGCGAGTGGTTCAGCCGCCACTTCCTCCGGTTCCCCCCGGCGAACGACTTCTTGAAGAGCTCCCTGGTCTGCTCGACGCCCAGGAAGTGCTCCTGGTCGGGGGCCTTCTCGTAGGCGTAAGCGGGCGAGATCATCATCTCGTCCACCTTCAGGTCGTCATTGAGGTAGTTGAGCACCTCGATGATGTTCTGCGGGGTGTCGGTGTTGAAGAAGGTCGAGTTGGTGGTGACCCGGAAGCCGCGCCTCTTGGCCTCCTTGATGGCCTCCACCGCCTCGTCGAAGACGCCTTCCTTGGCGACCGACTCGTCGTGCCGCTCGCGCAGTCCGTCGATGTGCACGGTGAACGCGAAGTACGGCGACGGCGTGAACTTGTCGAGCTTCTTGCGCAACAGCATCGCGTTGGTGCAGAGGAAGACGTACTTCCTCCTCGCCACCAACTGCCGCACGATCTCGTCGATCTGAGGGTGCATCAGCGGTTCGCCACCGGCGATGGAGACCATCGGGGCGCCCGATTCGAGCACCGCCCCCACGGCCTGCGCCACCGGCATGCGCTGTTTCAGCACCCCGGCAGGATGCTGGATCTTCCCGCAGCCCTCGCAGGCGAGGTTGCAGGCGAAGAGCGGTTCCAGCTCGACGATCAGCGGGAACTTCTCACGCTTGCGGAGCTTCTGTTCGAAGAGATACGTCCCGACCCTGATGGTCTGGCGGAGCGGCATTACCATCTGGCTCACCTCCTGGGGAGCAGCAAAGAACGGTGCCATTCATAGAACGCCGGCAGTACTTGACGGAGAACGCGGAAAGCCGATATTCCTCCGCCGAGCGTGCCGAGTCGAACGAGTTCGTGCCCGGGTGCGTCCACGACCACCCGGACGGCGGCCACCGGCCGCGGCCCGGCCCGCAGTGCGCCCGCGAGGGTGGCGGCGGACTCCATGTCCACGCCGATCGCCCCGGTGGCCCGCAGCGCGGCCCGTTCGGCCGAGCCGCGTACGACGTGGTCGCTGCCGGCCAGCGGCCCGGTGTGGACCACCCGCTCCGGCAGCGCTCTGGCCACCGCGTCGGCCAGCAGCTCCACGTCCGTACAGGCGGTGGAGCCGCGGCCGTCGCGGGTCTCGGTGGCGACGATCACGTCACCGGGGTGCATGCCGGCCGTGAGCCCGGCGCAGAACCCGGACGCCATGACGGCGGCGTCCCGGGCCGGGCCCTCTTCGCCGAGCGTGCGGGCGACCGCGTAGTCGGCCGCTTCGGGACCCATCCCCGTACGGAGTACGAGGACGGGTCCCGCGGCGCCGCTGCGGTCGCCGCCGCGCAGGGCGAGGCGTTCGATGCCGAGCGCGCAGGCGATCAGCAGCGGCTTGGTACTGCCGGGTCCAGCTGAACCCGGGGTTCGGGTCAATTCGGCCCCCTCGGCGGGCGTTGCGGGTGGTCGGTCAGGGCCTGGAGGTGAGGAGCAGGGGCTCCCCGTTGACGTACCGGCCGAGCGCGGTGAGCGGGAACACCTGCCGGTACAGGTGGTAGTTGATGGAGAAGTCCCAGGGGAATCCGGTGCCGGTGAAGTACGGCTCGTCCCAGGAACCGTCCGGCAGCTGGGTCTCGGCGAGCCAGGCGACGCCCCGCTCGGTGGCCTTGGAGCCGCTCTCCCCCGCCGCGATCAGCGCGAGGAGCGCCCAGGCCGTCTGCGAGGCGGTGGACGCCCCCTGTCCGGCCCGGTCGGTCTCCTGGTAGGAGCGCAGGTCCTCGCCCCAGCCGCCGTCGTCGTTCTGCACGGACTCCAGCCAGGTCACCGCGCGCCGGATCGCGGGGTGCGAAGCGGGCAGTCCGGCAGCGGTGAGGGCGGGCACCACCGACCCCGTCCCGTAGACGTAGTTGACGCCCCAGCGGCCGAACCAGGCGCCGTTGGGCTCCTGTTCGGCGAGCAGCCAGGTGATGCCGCGCCGGGTGCGCGGGTGGTGGGCCTTGCCCTCGACGGCCAGCATCTCCACGACGTGTGCGGTGACGTCCGCGGACGGCGGGTCGATGACCTCGCCGAAGTCGCAGAACGGCAGCCGGTTGGGGAAGGCGCTGGTGTTGTCGGTGTCGAAGGCGCCCCAGGCGCCGTTCTTGGACTGCATCCCGAGGTTCCAGCGCACGCCGCGTGCGACGGCTCCTTCTGTCCGCTCCCGGTCCGGCAGGGCGACCCGGCGCAGCGCGAGGATCACTTCGGCGGTGGAGTCCATGTCGGGGTAGTTGTTGTTCTGGAACTCGAACGACCAGCCGCCCGGCGGCAGTTCGGGCCTGCGGACCGCCCAGTCACCGGGTCGTACCATCTCCTCGTCGAGCAGCCAGTCGGCGGCCTTGAGGAGCGCCGGGTCGTCGGCGGGGACGCCCGCGTCGGCAAGCGCGATGGTGGCGAGGCAGGTGTCCCAGACCGGGGACTGACAGGCCTCGATCATCCGGGCCCCGTCGTCGCGCCAGACCGCGAACCGGTCCAGGGACTCCAACCCGGCCCGCATCACCGGGTGTTCGAGGTCGTAACCGAGAAGATGGAGTGCGATCAGCGAATACACGGCGGGCGGCTGGATGCCGCCCCAGCAGCCGTCGTTCTCCTGCCGCTCGATGATCCACCGGGCGGCGGACTTCATCGCCGTACGCCGCAAGGGCAGGGGGGCGAACCGGTGATAGACGTGCAGCGCCTTGTCGAGGCGCTGGAAGACGCCGTCCCAACTGGTGGGCGGGGCCAGGCGCTTGGGCGGATTCGGCCGGTTCGGATCAGTGTGCAGCTCGTCGAGTGCGAACGGTGCGGGGCGGACCGGCCGTTTCGCCGAGACCACCGTCAACGGCACGATGGTCTGCCGCGCCCAGCACCCGAAGTCGTAGATATTGAGAGGGACCCACTTGGGAAGAAAAATCAACTCGGGCGGCAGTTCGGGGAGGTCGTCCCACTTCCACCAGCCGAAGAGCGCCAGCCAGATCCGGGTAAAGACCCGGCTCGCGGCGATCCCGCCGCGGGCGCGCACCCAGGCCGCGGCCCGGGTCATGTGCGGATCGTCGGGGAGGTCCCCGGCCAGCCGCAGGGCGACGTACGCCTCGATGGTGGCGGAGAGGTCACCGGGCCCGCCGTAGAAAGTGGCCCAGGTGCCGTCCTCGCGCTGCTCGCCGCGGATGAAGAGCGCGGCGGCCGAGACGGTCTTCTCGTCCTGGATGCCGAGGAACTGACGGAGCAGCAGGTCTTCGGCGTCCATGGTCACATTGGTTTCCAGGTCGCCCTTCCACCAGCCCTGGGCGTTCTGCCGGGCGAGCAGATGGGCCACTGCCCGGTCCGTGGCCCGCCGCGCGGCGTCGAGGACGTCGGGTGCGGCGGTGGAGCTTGCATCGGTCTGGTTGGCCGCAGCAGTCCCGGGGTCCACGGTCCCGGAACTTCCGTCGGTCGTCGCTGTCATGGTTTCCCCTTCGTGCAGTTGGACTATCTGCTGTGCTGGGGTTTCCGTCGCCCGGCGC
>NZ_JBSGZD010000461.1:0-3880 GCF_053610825.1 Streptomyces sp. NPDC054863
GCCTCCACCACGTGCGGCAGATCGAAGACGGTGCCGCGCAACTGCGGGTGGCGTACGGCGAGTTCGGCCAGGGCGGTGCCGTCGGCGCCGCCGATGTCCACGAGGGTGCGGACGTCGTCCAGCTCCAGGGCGGCCAGCGCGTCCGCCCGTACGGCACGCATCAGGTCGCCCATCGCGCCGCTGAAGGTGGCGACGCCCGCCGGGTCCTTGGCCAGCCGGTCGAAGAACGGCATGCCCAGCTCCGCCTCGGCGGCGGGGATCCCGTCGTGCAGGGTGGCCCAGAGTCCGGCGAACGGACGGTAGTGGGTCTCCATCCACATCAGGGCCACATTGCGCACGGATTCGGGTACGTCGGTGCGCAGGGTGTGGCCGAGCGCGCCGAGCGTCACGCTGTCCAGCGCCTCGTCGTAGCCGAACACGCCCTCGGCGGCGAGGGTGCGCAGCAGTCTGCGCAGCAGCTCCGGGCGCAGGCCCGTCCCTTCGGTCAGTTCCGGTACGGTTCTGCGCCCTGCCGCGAGCCGGTCGGCGATGCCGGCGCGCGCCGTGACGTACAGGGCCTGCGAGATCTGGAAACCGCCGAGCAGACGGAGCATCGACACGGCGGGAGCGGTGGCCGTGCTGGCGGGCGGTGGGGTGGTCATGGCGCGAAATTACCGGTCCAGGAGTCCGTGGCCGGGCGCGTGCGGGCGCGGTTCACCCGGCTGGCCGGGCGGGCGTGGCCCGACGGGCGGGCGGGCCGCCGGTGCGTGCTCCCCGGACGTTCCTGGTCCTTCTCCCGCGTGCCTGTCGCGCGATCCAGGGGCTCAGGCACTTGAATGACGGACCATGACCACGCAACCGCCGCAGTTCACGGTCCTGTTGATTCCCGAGCACATCGAGGGCGGTGGCACAGTCGCCGCCGAGGACTCGGCCATCCGCTCGGCGGTGGTCGAGGCGACCGGCGAGACGGGTTCCTCGGGCTACCCCCGATACGCGGGAGAAGGCGTGGAGGCCGACATCGACCCGGGCTCACGCACGGTGGAGGCCCTGCTCGTCGACGGGCAGGAGCTGGACTACGGGCTGACCGCCAGGGTCGCCGGCTGACCGGCCCGACGCGCTGACCGGGCCGACATGCTGACCGGGCCGGCGGTCCGACGTGCCGGCCAGCCCCACGGTCCGGCGTGCTGACCGGCCCGGCGGTCCATGCACTGACCGGGGGCCGGAGCAGCCGCCACGTACGGGCCCCGGGTCTCAGGGCCTGGTCACCGGTGCCTGGAGTTCGGTCACCCAGTCGTCGCGGTTGTCCGGGCATTCCAGGCTGATCTCCCGGGGGTATCCGGCCGGCCGGTACCCGTTCTCCTCGATCCACACGGCCAGGGCCTGGGCCGCGGGCAGCACGGCGTCCATCGGGCCGCGGTGCACGATGGTCGCTGCCTGGCCGACGGCCGGCAGGTCGAGCACCCGGAAGTCGCCGTCCTGGAGCGGGGCTGCGACCTGGACGGCGGCGTGGACGGTGATGCTGCCACCGCCCTCCGGAGCGTCCTCGTACGAGGCGACTCCGTGCCCCGCAGGCGTGATACCGGCAGTCGCCAGGCGACGGAACAGCTCCTCGTAGAGCGGCCCGACGACCGGGCCGATGTCCTCGGGCCCGTAGCCGGCGGCGGTCGCGGTCAGCTCCGCCACCCGGATCGCCGGGATGCTCTTGATGACGACGTCGTTCGTGGGCATGTGCCCCTCGCTCTCGATCGACCGGAGCCTCGCCTCGACCTGGACCAGCCGCGCCGCCGCGGCGGCCATCGCGACCTCCCACTCGGCCTGCCGCAGCCGCAGCATGGCGCGCAGCTCCTCGGTGGTGACCTTCTCGTCCAGGATCTGCTGGACCTGCTGGAGGGTCAGGCCGAGGTCTTTCAGCGCGATGACGCGGTTGAGGCGGGCCAGTTGGGCGGCCGAGTAGTACCGGTAGCCGGTGGCGGGGTCGACATGGGCCGGGTGCAGCAGTCCGATGGCGTCGTAGTGACGCAGCATGCGGACCGACACGCGGCCGTGCCGGGCGAAGTCTCCGATGGTGAACATGATGTCTCCGAGTTCAGCGCCTGACACGGTGTGAGGGTCAAGAAGCCGCTCCCCGCCGCCCTGCGCCACGCCGTGGCCGCCGCGTGCCGGGCAGGTGTCCTCACGGCCGGAGAGGCGGCGGACGTGGTCGCCCGGGCCCGCAGCCTCCCGTACCGGCAGCGGAGTTGGCGCGCCCTCGCCCGCTGCTCCCGCCCGCAGGACCGTTCCTCCACCGGCCTGCCCGGAGACGGGAGCTGCGCGGGACCCTGTACGAGGGCGGCGGCGCCCGGCGAGCCGCTGATCCGATCGAGGCACGCGCCCACGCGCGTCGGCGGGGCTCCCGGGTCCTCTGAGTCAGACCCCGCCGAACAGCGCGGCGAGCCCGCGCTCAAGGCCTGGACCCAGATCCTCGTGCCCGGCCGGCACGATCGCGTACGAGCGCAGCAGGAAGCGGCGCAGGACTGCCGTGTCGAACTGGACCAGGGCCAGACCGTCCGGCGAATGCAGCTCCACCACGGTCTGCGCCCTGCCGCACGGCCAGATGTGCACGTCTCCGCCGCCGGACGGGGCCCGCAGCCCCGCATCCAGCAGCTCGCGGGCGAACGTCCAGACCGCGGGAGTGCTGTCGAGCGTGATTTCGGCGGCGAAGACGGCGTGGACGGCCAGGGGGTCGTTCGCGTCGTAGCGGAGGACGACAGGCACAGCCGGGTCGTACTGCTCCGACTGCTCCGAGGTGATCAGGCGGGCACGGGTCGGCTGGTCGAATGCGGCGATCGTCATGGTCGGCTCCACTTCTGCGTGTTTCCTGTGCCCCTACGACCTCCGGCGCAGGGCTTCCATTACGGCGATTCGACGAGCACCTGATGTGACCTGCGCCACTGTGACCCCCAAAGCGGACATTCAATACTTAAGCTTTCGAACTCATCCAATCCCTCGCAGTGGGACAGGAGTGTTCTGCCATGCCCGACGGCCCCGCCGCCGTGTCGACCACCGCTGTGTCGGCCGCCGCCTCGTACGCGCAGATCTACGAGGAGCAGCAGCCGCAGCTCGTCGCCTACGCGCGCTCACTGACCGGCAACCCCTGGCTCGCCGAGGACCTGGTCGCCGAGGCGCACTTCCGCGTCTGGCGGCGCCTGTCCGCCGGGCACTCCATCGACAACGTCCCGGCGTACCTCACGACCACGGTGCGCAATCTCGCCGCGACGGTCGGTCGTAACACCCGGGAGACCCCGCAGGACCCGCAGGACGCCCAGGGCCCGTGGGGCGCCGGGTCCGTCGCCGCCACGGGCGCCGACCACGACCCCGGCACCCGGATCGCCTCGGTTGACCTGCTGGCGCGCGTCCTCGGGCAGCTGCCCGAGCGGTGGGTGAAGGCGCTCTGGCTGGCCGAGGCGGAGGGCCAGCCGCTGGAAGCGGTGGCCAGGGGGGTGGGCACCGGACGCGGCGCCACGGCGGTGCTGCTGCACCGGGCGCGTGAGGGGATGCGGCAGGCGTTTCTGCGGGCCCACCCGGGAACGCCGAACGACCCGGCCTGCGATGCGTACTGGGAGCGCATACCCGCGCATGTACGGGGCGTGGACTCCGAGCGGCAGTCGGACAAGCTCCAGCGGCATCTCGACGACTGTGCGGACTGCCGGGACCGGCTCGCCGTACTGATGCAGGCCAATACGCGGTTGCCCGCGCTGGTGGGACCGGCGCTGCTGATCTTCGTGCTGGGCGGCGCGGCCAAGTTCCTGGTGCCGGCGGCCGGTGGCGCCGCTGCCGCGTCGGCGTCGACGTCGGCAGTGGTGGGCGGGCCCGGGCCCGGGCCGCTGCATGCGGTACGCCACGTCCTGACCGGCGGCTCGAA
>NZ_JBSGZD010000462.1:0-3863 GCF_053610825.1 Streptomyces sp. NPDC054863
GGGTGCGCCACCAGGCGCCCCGCCCCCGCCGTCCACCCGTAGATCACGTGTTTCACGGCGATCGCGCAGGTCACGAGCTCGCGCAGATCACGTTGATCACGACCTTCGACTTTCGAGAAGAGATTCACAGACTCATGGCGAACTACACCGCCGCTGACGTCAAGAAGCTCCGCGAGCTCACCGGCGCCGGCATGATGGACTGCAAGAAGGCCCTCGACGAGGCCGACGGCAGCGTCGACAAGGCCGTCGAAGCCCTCCGCATCAAGGGCCAGAAGGGCGTCGCCAAGCGCGAAGGCCGTTCGGCCGAGAACGGCGCCGTCGTCTCCCTGATCGCCGACGACAACACCTCCGGTGTCATCGTCGAGCTCAAGTGCGAGACCGACTTCGTTGCCAAGGGCGAGAAGTTCCAGGCCGTCGCCAACCAGCTGGCCGCGCACGTCGCCGCCACCAGCCCGGCCGACATCGCCACGCTCCTCGGCTCCGAGATCGAGGCCGGCAAGACGGTTCAGGCGTTCGTCGACGAGGCCAACGCCAACCTGGGCGAGAAGATCGTCCTGGACCGCTTCGCCCAGTTCTCCGGCGCCTACGTGACCGCGTACATGCACCGCACCATGCCCGACCTGCCGCCGCAGATCGGTGTTCTGGTCGAGCTGGACAAGGCCGACGCCGACCTGGCCCGCGGCATCGCCCAGCACATCGCCGCCTTCGCGCCGAAGTACATGGACAAGGACGACGTCCCGGCCGAGGTCGTCGAGGCCGAGCGCCGCGTCGCCGAGGAGACCACGCGCGCCGAGGGCAAGCCCGAGGCCGCCCTCCCGAAGATCGTCGAGGGTCGCGTCAACGGCTTCTTCAAGGAAGCCACCCTTCTTGGCCAGCCGTACGCGCTGGACAACAAGAAGTCCGTCCAGAAGGTTCTGGACGAGGCCGGTGTCACCCTGAAGCGCTTCTCGCGCATCAAGGTCGGCATCTGAGTCCGTACGTCCGACTCTGTCGACGTAACGCGAACATCGCCAGACCCGACTAGGGTCTGATGCAGCTGTCGGCGCATGCGCCGACAGCCGCAGATCTGACGAGGAGGCCATTGCCGCAGCGGGAACCGCAAGGATCCACCGGCAATGGCCTTCTTCGCATGTGCACGAGGAGAAAACCCCCATGAACCAGGCGAATCAGGACAGCGGCAAGAAGACCGGGCGCTTCATGCTGAAGCTCTCCGGCGAGGCGTTCGCCGGTGGCGGTGCGCTCGGCGTCGACCCCGACGTCGTACACGCCATTGCCCGTGAGATCGCCGCGGTCGTACGGGACGGCGCGGAGATCGCGGTCGTCATCGGCGGCGGCAACTTCTTCCGCGGCGCCGAGCTCCAGCAGCGTGGCATGGACCGGGCCCGCTCGGACTACATGGGCATGCTCGGCACGGTCATGAACTGCCTCGCCCTCCAGGACTTCCTGGAGAAGGAGGGCATCGACTCCCGCGTCCAGACCGCCATCACCATGGGTCAGGTCGCGGAGCCGTACATTCCGCTGCGTGCGGTGCGCCACCTGGAGAAGGGCCGCGTCGTGATCTTCGGCGCCGGCATGGGCATGCCCTACTTCTCCACCGACACCACGGCCGCCCAGCGCGCGCTGGAGATCGACGCGGAAGCCCTGCTCATGGGCAAGAACGGGGTCGACGGGGTCTACGACTCCGACCCCAAGAAGAACCCCGCAGCGGTCAAGTTCGACGCGCTGGAGTACAGCGAGGTGATCTCCCGCGACCTCACGGGCGCGCACGCCACCGCCGTCACCCTGTGCCGTGACAACGACCTGCCGATCCTGGTCTTCGAGCTGCTGACCGAGGGCAACATCGCCCGCGCGGTCAAGGGTGAGAAGATCGGCACGCTCGTCAACGCGCAGGGCACCCGCGCCTGACCGGATGCGCGGCCCGTGATCCCGGTCCGCGCCCCCGATTGTGACCCCGGCCAGGCCGCAGCGACGGTCTCGGGGGATGGACAATGTCCTGCCGGTCGGACACCGTGCAGGAGAAGACGCCCGCAGCAGTCCAAGCCGTGCAGCAGTCCAAGCCATGCAGCAGCAGTTCACGACAGCAGGAGTACGTGGTGATTGAAGAGATCCTCCTCGAGGCCGAGGAGAAAATGGAAAAGGCCGTCGTGGTCGCCAAGGAGGACTTCGCCGCGATCCGCACCGGCCGTGCGCACCCGGCGATGTTCAACAAGATCGTGGCCGAGTACTACGGTGCCGTGACGCCGATCAACCAGCTCGCGTCGTTCTCGGTGCCCGAGCCGCGGATGGCCGTGGTGACCCCCTTCGACGCGAGCGCCCTGCGCAACATCGAGCAGGCGATCCGCGACTCCGACCTCGGCGTCAACCCGAGCAACGACGGCCGCATCATCCGAGTGACGTTCCCCCAGCTGACGGAGGAGCGCCGCAAGGACTACATCAAGGTCGCGCGCAACAAGGCCGAGGACTCCCGGATCTCGATCCGCGCCGTCCGCCGCAAGGCCAAGGAGACCCTCGACAAGCTCGTCAAGGACAAGGAGTCCGGCGAGGACGAGGTCCGCCGTGCGGAGAAGGAGCTCGACGACACCACCGCGAAGTACGTCACGCAGGTGGACGAGCTGCTGAAGCACAAGGAAGCCGAGCTGCTCGAGGTCTGATGAACGACTCTTCCTGGGGGGCCCCGCCGAGGGCGGGCTATGCCGGTGCATGGGGAACCCCCGACCAGGGGCCCCTCCCGGCGGGTCCCGCGTACGATGCGCATGGCGCCCAGCACACTCGGCCCATGCCCATCGTGCCTGAGACAGGCAGAGACACCGACGACCGCGACGACCGGAACCGGGGACCTGCTCCCGCCGCGCAGAATTCCGCTGCCCCAGCCGCTCCGGCGGCCGGGCCGCCAGCCGGGATCTCCGCCGCCGGGGGCGGTCCCCTGTTCCGCGACGAGATGCCGCAGGAGCCCATGCCGACCCCCGCCCCTGCCCCGCAGCCTCCCCAGAAGAAGCGTGCGGGCCGCGACCTGCGTGCGGCGATAGGGGTCGGCCTCGGTCTCGGCGCAGTGATCTTCGCGTCGCTGTTCATCTGGCCGCCCGCCTTCATCGGCGTGATAGCGGTCGCCGTGGTCGTCGGGCTGTGGGAGCTCACCTCCCGACTTGAGGAGCGCAAGGGCATCAGGGCGCCGCTGGTCCCGCTCGCGGTCGGCGGTGCGGCGATGGTCGTCGCCGGTTTCGTGCGCGGACCCGAGGGCGCCTGGGTCGCCATGGCGCTCACCGCGCTGGCGGTGCTGGTCTGGCGGATGACGGAGCCGCCGGAGGGGTACCTCAAGGACGTCACCGCGGGGGTCTTCGCCGCGTTCTACGTGCCGTTCCTGGCCACCTTCGTCGCGATGATGCTCAGGGCGGACGACGGACCGCAGCGGGTGCTGACGTTCCTGCTGCTGACGGTGGTCAGCGACACGGGGGCGTACGCGGTGGGCTGGCGCTTCGGCAAGCACAAGCTGGCGCCGCGCATCAGTCCGGGCAAGACCCGCGAGGGCCTGCTCGGCGCGATCGCCTTCGCGATGGTGGCCGGCGTGCTGTGCATGACGCTGATGATCGACGGCGGTACGTGGTGGCAGGGCGTGCTGCTCGGCCTCGCGGTCGCCGCCAGTGCCACCCTCGGCGACCTGGGCGAGTCCATGATCAAGAGGGATCTCGGCATCAAGGACATGGGCACGCTGCTGCCGGGCCACGGCGGCATCATGGACCGGCTGGACTCGTTGCTGCCGACCGCTCCGGTGGTTTGGCTGATGCTGGTGATCTTCGTGGGTTCGGCGTGACCGTACTCCGTACGTGAGCTGCTGTTTTACGGGTGAGGGGCCCGCCGTCCACAGG
>NZ_JBSGZD010000463.1:0-3861 GCF_053610825.1 Streptomyces sp. NPDC054863
CCTCCTGTCCAGGAAGCGGGGCCGTCAGCGTCGAGCAGGGGAGGAGCGGATCAGCTCTCCGGCTGGGAAGCCGGCTTGCGGACCGCGCGACGCCGGCGCGGCTTCTCGCCGTCCGACGCGGACTCGGCGGCCTGAGCCGCCTTCTCCGTCTTCGGCTTCGACGTGCGCGCAGCAGCAGGACGGCGGCGCGGCTGCGTCGTCGGCTCCGGCTCGGGCATCGGGGCCATCTGGAAGTCGACCTCGGGCTCGGCCGAGACCCTGGCGCGCACCGGGCGCTTCAGGCGCGGACGTACCGGAGCCTCGAAGACCTCGGCGGACGCATCGACGACCGGGGAGGGCGTCTTGGCGCGGGAGGACCGGGCCCTGGTCGCCCTGGCGGGAGTGGAGGCCTCGGAGGCCTCCGCGGTCCGCGTCCGGGTGCGGGTGGCCTTCTTGGCGGGTGCCGGAGCCTCGGCGACCTCGGCGGTCCCGGTGACCGCGGCGGCCTTCGTGGCCCGGGTGCGGGTACGGGGCTTGGTGGCCGCCGGAGCTTCCTCGGGAACAGCAGGAGCCACAGGTGCCTCGGGCGCCTCGACCACCGCGGTCGCGGCAGCGGAAGGCGCCGTGGCCCGCGTCCGGCGGCGGCGGCGCGGCGTGCGCGGCTCCGTACCGTCGGAGGAGTCGGAGGGGGCGTCCGCCTCAGGTGCCTCGGCCGCCGGCGTCACGGCCGCAGCCGTGGTGTCGCCCAGGTCCGAGCCGTTGCGCGTACGACGCCGCTGGCGCGGGGTGCGCGTACGCTCCGGGCGCTCCTCCACCACGGCGGCAGCCGCCGCAGGCGCGGACTTGCGGCCCCGGCCGCCCGTCTCGCCCAGGTCCTCGACCTCTTCCGCGCGCAGACCCGCGCGGGTGCGGTCGGCCCGGGGCAGTATGCCCTTGGTACCGGCCGGGATGGAGAGGATCTCGTAGAGGTGGGGAGAGGTGGAGTACGTCTCCTCGGGCTCGTCGAAGGGCAGGTCCAGCGCCTTGTTGATGAGCTTCCAGCGCGGGATGTCGTCCCAGTCGACGAGGGTGACGGCGATGCCCTTGGCACCGGCACGGCCCGTACGGCCGACGCGGTGCAGGTACGTCTTCTCGTCCTCGGGGGACTGGTAGTTGACGACGTGCGTGACGCCTTCGACGTCGATGCCGCGGGCGGCGACGTCGGTGCAGACGAGGACGTCGACCTTGCCGTTGCGGAAGGCGCGGAGCGCCTGCTCGCGGGCGCCCTGGCCGAGGTCGCCGTGCACGGCGCCGGACGCGAAGCCGCGCTTCTCCAGCTGCTCGGCGATGTCGGCGGCGGTCCGCTTCGTACGGCAGAAGATCATCGCGAGTCCGCGGCCCTCGGCCTGGAGGATGCGGGAGACGAGCTCCGGCTTGTCCATGTTGTGCGCGCGGAAGACGTGCTGCGTGATGTTCTTGACGGTCGCGCCCTCGTCGTCGGGCGAGGTGGCGCTGATGTGCGTGGGCTGCGTCATGTAGCGACGGGCCAGGCCGATGACGGCGCCGGGCATCGTCGCGGAGAAGAGCATGGTCTGACGCTTCGGCGGAAGCATCTTCATGATCTTCTCGACGTCGGGCAGGAAGCCCAGGTCCAGCATCTCGTCGGCCTCGTCGAGGACGAGCGCGCGGATGTGGGACAGGTCGAGCTTCTTCTGTCCGGCCAGGTCGAGCAGCCGGCCCGGGGTGCCGACGATGATGTCGACGCCCTTCTTGAGGGCCTCGACCTGGGGCTCGTACGCACGGCCGCCGTAGATCGCGAGGACGCGGACGTTGCGCACCTTGCCGGCGGTCAGGAGGTCGTTGGTGACCTGCTGGCACAGCTCGCGGGTCGGTACGACGACGAGTGCCTGCGGGGCGTCGGTGAGCTTCTCGGGCTTGGCCCGGCCCGCCTCGACGTCCGCGGGAACGGTGACGCGCTCAAGGAGCGGCAGGCCGAAACCGAGGGTCTTGCCCGTACCGGTCTTGGCCTGGCCGATGACGTCACTGCCCGAAAGCGCGACGGGGAGCGTCATCTCCTGGATGGGGAAGGGGGACATGATGCCGACCGCCTCAAGGGCTTCGGCCGTCTCGGAAAGAATCCCGAGGTCTCGGAACGTAGTCAGGGTGCTGCCTCTTCTGTGAGACGCGACACAAGGCGAACAACGGGGGTCGTACCGTGCCTGGGTTTTCATCCGGCCTTGGGAGGACCGGGTGGCGCGGGACCACTGCCATTGCTCTAGCGCTCGTGCCGCTGAGGGTTCCCTCGCTCTGCGATGGTGCGTGTGCACCGCCCGCACGGAGGGCTGTCGGGTCGGAGCCGATCGGGCCACCGACCGGGCATCCTCATTCGGATGGCCTGCTTTGAAAGAGCGCGCGCACCTAAGTGCGTACGCGGGGAATGCTCAGCAGGCGCATTACCACTGTACCCCGGATTCGCGCATGTGTGTTGGGTGAATTCGTAGGAATGGTGGGGCGCCGGTGGAGGCGCCGGTGCCGGCGGCGACGCGGAGGGCGGTCGCTGACCAGGCCCTTACCGGGTCCCCCGGGCGGGCTATTGTGCGCGTTATGGAGACATCTGACACCCCGGCCGACACCCCCGACGCACCCACCGGAATCGCTGCCCAGGACTGGAACACCGCGTCCGTCGAGCCGACCTACCGCGCCGCTGTCGTGGACCTCCTCGGCGCCCTCGCGTACGGCGAGCTGGCGGCCTTCGAGCGGCTCGCCGAGGACGCCAAACTGGCTCCGACGCTGGGCGACAAGGCGGAACTGGCGAAGATGGCCTCCGCCGAGTTCCACCACTTCGAGCGGCTGCGCGACCGGCTCTCCGCGATCGACACCGAGCCGACCGCCGCGATGGAGCCCTTCGCGAAGGCCCTCGACGACTTCCACCGCCTGACCGCCCCGTCCGACTGGCTGGAGGGCCTGGTCAAGGCGTACGTCGGCGACTCGATCGCCAGTGACTTCTACCGCGAGGTCGCCGCCCGCCTGGACACCGACACCCGCTCGCTGGTGCTGGCCGTCCTCGACGACACCGGGCACGGCAACTTCGCGGTCGAGAAGGTGCGCGCCGCGATCGAGGCCGACCCGCGCCTGGGCGGGCGGCTCGCGCTGTGGGCGCGGCGGCTGATGGGCGAGGCGCTGTCGCAGGCCCAGCGCGTGGTCGCGGAGCGCGACTCGCTCTCGACGATGCTGGTGGGCGGTGTGGCGGACGGCTTCGACCTCGCGGAGGTCGGCCGGATGTTCTCCCGCATCACCGAGGCGCACACCAAGCGGATGGCGGCGCTGGGGCTGGCTGCCTGATCCCGCACGGGCCGAACGGCGGCCGGGCCCGCCTCTCGTGCGACGGCCTGATCCGGCTTCTTCGTACGACGGCCTGACCCGGTCTTCGTACGGCGGCCCGGCCCGGCTCCGGGGCGGCCTCGGCCGGCGGCGCAGCGTGGAGTGCTACGCCGCGGCCGACCTGCGGCGCATGCGGCCGGCGGGGCGCAGGAGCAGCGAGAGCGACACGGCGCCCACCCCGGCCGCGCCGAGCAGCGTCAGCAGCACGTGTCCCGGGCCGATGGCCGCATGGGTCAGCACGGCGCCGAACAGGGCGCCGAGGAGGCCCGTGGTCAGGACGTGCGGACGGGCCGGCAGGCGGTCGGGCAGCCGGTACGAGGCCGCCTGGGCGAGGGTGAGGCCAAGGATGACGGAGCCGAGAGCTTCCCAGATCAACGTGGTTCCCTCCTGCACTGCAACGTGGGCAAATGGGTCGTAGCCCGTCTTACCCGGGGTGCGCGGAATACAACCCTCCCCGGTCGTGCAGTCGTACGAACGGTTCGGGGCGTGCAGGCGAACGGAGCGTGGCGCACAGAAGTACGG
>NZ_JBSGZD010000464.1:0-3824 GCF_053610825.1 Streptomyces sp. NPDC054863
GCACTAGTGCGTACGTCGGCGGCGGCCCCGCTGTCGTTTCCCTCGCGCCCACGCCAACGTCTCCGCCCACGTGCCCGCTGACGCCCCCACCAACGCGATACGGAATCCTGAATTCCTGCACCTCGCGCATTCCCTGGGCTGCCCTGGGACCCTGCCGAACCGCGCCGGCTCTCCGCCAGGACCGGGACCGGGGCCGACGCTCCGGTGCTGCCCCCAGGCCCGTACGACCTCTCCCGCACGCACACGACCGTCCGTCCGGTCACCACCTGGCAGCAGGCCTTCGCCGAGGAAGAGCGGCTGATGCGGGACCTGATCGGGCGCACCGACCTGCCCGCCCTCGCCGGGGGCGGCCCGTGGGCCCGCCGCCGTCCGCCGGTCGAACGACTGGGCAGCCAGGACGAGTTCCTCGACCTGCTCCGGAAGACCCACGGCGACCTGGGCCGTTCCCGCGCCTACGCCTGGCCGGCCCCGGACGGACCCGACCCTGAGCGGCCCGTCTGCTCGTGGGGACGGCCGGAAAGCCGGTCGAACTCACGGTGCGCCGCGCGGGCGGGCCGCCCCGCCGGACCACCGTCGTCCCGTTGGCCTCGGAGACGGCACGGGGCGGGCTCCTCGTCGACCTGCGGGGGAGCAGCGGCGGTCATCTGTCGGCGCTGGTACTGGAGTTGCTGTCACGCCGCCCGCTGGCCACCACCTGCGCCGGCACGTCCGCCCCCAGCCGTATCCGCCGCCGGCCGTCGAAGGGCCGCTGGTGTTCCTCGCGGACGAACGGTGCGGCTCGGACGGGGACGTCGTCGTCGAGGCGCTGCGGGCGATGCGCCTGGGCCCGGTGGTCGGCACGCGCACCTGGGGCGGCACCACCACCATCGAGGTGGGCCACCGGCTCGCCGAGGGCACCCGCCTGGTGCAGCCGCGCGGCACCCACCGCTTCCCCGGCGGCGGCCCGGACTGCGAGAACCGGGGCGTGGCTCCCGACGTCGAGGTGTCCGTCGCCCCGCACGCACGTGCGGCGGGTCACGACCCGTAGCTGGAAGAGGCCGTGGGGCTGGCCCTGAGCTCCCTTCCCGTTGGACCGGATCAGTGACTCCTCAGAAAAGTGCGTCAACCGTCGACTCCCTTCACGGACTTCTTCGTTGGATCGAGTGACCGTTCGTACACCGAAGGAGATCGTGTTGAGCCGTACGAGCAGGAACGACAAACAGAAGGGCCGCAAACACCGTCGGGTGAACCGGACTCCCCGGCCCGTGACCCCCGTTGAGCGGCGCAAGGACCGGCCCGCCGACGAGCCCGTCGCCGCGCGGACTCCCACCGGCGTCACGCGGACATCCTCCGGCATCACGCGGACGTCCACCGAGGCCACGCGGACGTCCACCGACGTCGCCCCGGCGTCCGCCGACGTCGCCCCGCCGTCCACTGCCGCCGAGCAGACGTCCACCGGCACCGGGCGAGTGCCCCCCGGCACCGGACGGGTGCCCTCCGCCGCCGAGCAGGTCCTGGCCGACGGGCTGAGCCGGCACGCGCAGCGCACCCTGACCTGTCTGCACGACAGCGGGGGCCGGGGCGCCACGACGGAGGACCTCAGCGAGGCGGTCGGCTTCACGGCCCGCACCGTCGCCAAGCACCTGGACGGACTGTCCCGGTGCGGGCTGGTCGAACAGCGCGGCGACGGCCGGTGGTCCGTCACGGACCCGGCCCCGGCTTCGGCCCTTGACCCGGCTTCGGCCCCGGGCCGCGACGCCGCACCCCGGGGGGCCGCCCTGCCCGCCCAGCAGGGTCGCGCGGACCAGCCTGCCGACAGGCGGGCGGCGGCCGTGCGGCCCGAGGAGATGCAGGCCGCGATGCCGACTCCCTCGTAGAGCGCGCCGCACGCCTCCGTACCGGGCAGCCTGCCGATCGCGTCGTGGACCGCGGCGACGCGGTCGGCACGGCCCACCTCGTACGGGGAGGGGCCCGCACTGCCGGGCCGAGGCGTGAGCACGGTGCCGCGCGGACCGTATCGAGCTGTGCTGCTCGGTCGCCCCGGCGGCGATGCCGCTCGGCGGCGGAGGCCGCTGTCCTAGCTGCGCGGCGGCCCCGTCGTGCTCCGGATGACCAGTTCGGGGTCGAAGAGGAGTTCGCCCGTGGGTACGTCGCGACCGCTGACCAGCGACAGGACGCTCCGGCCGACTTCGAGCGCGAGCCGGTCGCCCGGCTGGCGGACGGTCGTCAGCGGAGGATCGAGGAACTCGGTGATCATGGAGCCGTCGTATCCGACGACGGAGACGTCGCCCGGCACCTCGTACCCCTGACGGCGGATGCCGCGGATCGCGCCCAGGGCCATGTAGTCACTGGCCGCGACGACGGCGGTGGCACCGAGTTGGAGCAGTGCCTGTCCTGCCGCCTGACCGCCCTCGACCGAGTAGGACTGCCGGATCACCCAGCGCTCGGCGTCCTTGCTGCCCCGCTGCCCCATGGCGTCGAGGAAGCCCCGCACCCGTCGGTCGGCGGGGTGGTTGCCGAGGGGCCCCGAGGCCATGCCGATGTTGCGGTGACCGAGCCGGTACAGGTGGTCGACGGCCAGCTCGGCGGCGAGGGCGTCGTCGGTGGAGTAGACGGGGGCCGGCACCTTGTCGGCGAACTCCCCGTTGACCCCGAGGTAGGGGATCCGCCGGGCACGGAGCATTTCGTACGTCTCGGTGTCGGCTCCCTCGACCGTGTTGGAGGAGGAGAGGAACACCACCGCGGCGATGCCCTTGTCGACGATCGCCGCGATGAAGTCGCGTTCCTGGACGCCGCCGGGGAAGGCGGGGCAGAGCACCGTCTTGAGGCCGTGCGGCGCCAGGAACGCCTCGATGCGCTCGGCGAGGTCGGCGAAGAAGGGGTTGGAGACGTGCTCGGTGATGACCGCGACGAGCTGGCCCTCCACGACGCGCTCGTAACCGAGTTCCGTCATGGCCGCCTCGACCGCGTCCCTGGTCTTCTTCGCGACGCCCTGGCGGCGGTTGACGACCCGGCTGACCGTCGCCTCGCTCACTCCCGCACGGGCAGCGATCTGGGCGATGCCGACCTTCATTCTTTCCCTCTCCCGTGAGCTGGTCACGCGGTCCTCGTCAGCAGAGCCAGCCCCATCGCCGGGACCGGAATGCTGTGCAGGCCGGGTACGAGCGACATCTGGGACCGCTCGATGATACGTCCGTCGGGGCCGCGGACCTCGATGTCCGCCCGCACCCCCTCGTCCTGCACGTCGACGACCACCCGGTTCGCGGCCGTCGCGTTGACCAGGACGGTCTCCCTCCGGCCCGCGGGCCGCACGGGAACGGCGCGTTCGTCGTACACGGACAGCACGGTCACGCCGTCGGACTCCGACCTGACCAGCGTGTAGAGGCCGTCGGGGCGCCCGGGTTCGACCGTCCCGTCGAGCAACTGGGGGCGCAGACGGCGCCATTGGGCCAGCCAGAACCGGACCGCGTCGGCCTGCTCCACGCCGAGTGCGTCGAGGCGGACGGAGATCTGCGGCACCGAGTGCAGGGCGCCGAGGATCTGGCGCACGGCCGCCTCGACCGGCGCCGAGGTGTCCCACAGCAGAGGGTCGCAGTGGACGGCGCCGCCGACGGCCAGCAGGGAGGTGTCGATGGTGCGGACGCGGTTGGCGGTGGCGTCGGCCGGGCAGTCGAAGGACCTGAGCATGTTGCCGAAGGCCGCCATGCCGGGGCCGACGTAGGGCTGGCGCAACTCCAGGAGCAGATCGGTGCGTTCGGTGAGCAGCGCGTCGCGCAGTTCGGTGAGCAGGAGCCGCAGGGCCTGCCCGACGTCGCCGCGCCGGTCGCCCGCGTAGACCATGGCCT
>NZ_JBSGZD010000465.1:0-3800 GCF_053610825.1 Streptomyces sp. NPDC054863
GAATCCATTTCACCGCGTCCGACCTGGCCCGTACCCGGCTTCAGGGCACGCTCGGCCCTGTCGCCGAGGGCGCCTTCGCGCTCGGGGTGCTGGCCGGATCGGGCCACCCCGACTACGCGCGATGGCGCGCCGAAGTTCTCGGGAGGTTGCGCGCACGCGCGTCCGTGGGGCCGGCTCCCGGCCAGTGGATGCGCAGCGTCAAGGCCCCGGACGACCTGCTGTTCCTGCTGGAACGCGGGCAACTCACGGGCGGTTCGGGGTCGTTCAGGTCCCGTGCGGACACCGCCCGGCTGGCGCTGGACGTCTGGCGGGCCGGGGTCGCCCCGTACTGGGACCGAATCCAGGAACGGCTGGAGGCCGAGTGCGACGCACTCGGCCGGACCGCCATGGCCGGGGGCATGGAACGACTGCTCGCCACCCTGCACCCGAAGGGCGTGTGGAACGGGTCGGTCCTGGAAATACCCGACGGCCCCGACCGCGACATCCACCTCGACGGCCAGGGGCTGCTGCTGTGTCCTTCGGTCTTCCTGCCGGGCCGGGTCGGCAGGGTCGTGGAGTCCGAGCGAGAGACCGGAATGACCGCCCTCGTCTTCGCCGCGCCCGCCGCTTCGATGCGTACCGCCGACCTGTGGGGCAGCCCCGACAACAGCGTCCAGGCACTCAGCGCGCTGATCGGTCAGACCAGAGCGGCGGCACTGCGGGCGGTGACCGCGGCCTGCACCACCAGCCAGCTCGCCGCCCGGCTCGGCATCTCCTCGGCGGGCGCCAGCCAGCATGCCGCGATCCTGCGGCAGTCGGGCCTGATCACCACGCGCAGGGCGCGCAACAACGTGCTGCACACGGTGACTCCGCTGGGGATGGCACTGCTCGGCGGCAGGCTGCGGGACACGATGCCGGCGGCGGACCTCGTGCCGGGGTCCGCCGCGAGCTGACCCGTGGCCACGGACACCGGGCCCTTCGACCCGGCCCGCCGACGCCCCCCGTCAAGCCGCCGGCCAGCTGCGGAACTGCCGGAGGCCGTACAGGAGCGGCGACTTCTCACCACGCCCGGTGACCCGGCGGACCCGGCCGTACACCGTCATGTGATCGCCCACCCGCTGGGTGAGGAGCACCTCGCAGTCGGCGACGGTGTGGGCGTCCCGCGTCAGGTGCGGTCCGGCCGCCCCCGGGCCGGCCTCCCACGCGACCATGTCGAAGCGGCGCTGATTTCCGGAGGCGAAGAGCACCGCGGTCTCCTGGGCGCCGGCGTGCAGCAGGTTCACCGCGAAGGCACCCGAGGCCAGGACCGCGTCGAGCGTAGGGCTGCCGCAGCGAAGGTTGACCAGGAGGACGGGTGGTTCCAGGGAGACGCTGCACACCGATGAGCAGGTCATGCCGCGCCGCGCACCGTCCTGGTCGGTGGTGGTGACGACACTGACGCCCGTCGGGAACCCGCTCATCATCGTCCGGAACTCTTCGGGGGCCGCAGCTGTCGAGATTTCGACTGCCGACTCGGTCATCGCACTCTGCCTTCCTTCGGTACGGGCACCGGCCAGGGGCCGTCCGTGGTGAGGCCGCCGGCCGGCCCCAGCACGGACGGCTCGACGAGATACGGCATCGAGGTGTCAGCGCATCGAGGAGAAGTACTCGTATGCCTTCGGCAGCGTCTCGGTGAGGTGCCGGGTCTTCTCCCGTACGGCCTCGAACTCCCGCTGCGCGGCACTCGAATCCGAGAGCCCCAGCGCGGGCGACGGCTTCAGCTCGAAGCCGCCGGTACCGAGCAGGATGCACTGGTACGAGTACGGCGGCAGGCCGTGGTAGTAGGGGAAGACCGTCTCGCTGTCGGGCAGCTGCGTCTTCCACTTCTCGATGCGCTCGGCCAATCCGTCGGGAATCTTGCGGGTCTTGGTGTCCCGCCAGTACTGGGTGTCGTTCCGCTTGGCACCCAGGTAGTGCATCACCAGGAACTCCCGCACACCGTCCATGACGTGGGCGACGGAGTCGTTGTACCGGTCGCGGTGGGTCGGGTCCCAGTCGTCGGCGGGGAAGTTCTTCACGAGCTGCTCGATCGCGTGGTGAATGAAGAAGATTCCGGTCGACTCCAGCGGCTCCACGAAACCGCTGGAGAGGCCGATGGCCACACAGTTCTTCACCCAGGAGTTGCGGGTGCGGCCGATGCGCATCTTGATGTGATTGGCCTCGACGTCGTTCGCGGCGGGGCCGACGAACTCACGCAGCGTGCGTTCGGCGTCCTCGGGCGACAGGTAGTCCTTGGCATAGACGTATCCCGTGCCGACGCGGCCCATCAGCGGGATCGTCCAGATCCAGCCGGCGTCCTGGGCGGTGGCGGTGGTACAGGGACGGATGCCGCGCTTCTCCATGTCCATCGGGACCTGAAGCGCGACTGCGCTGTCGTTGGGCAGGGTGTCCTGGTACGAGATGAACGGCTCTTCCAGGGCCTTGTTCACCAGTACTCCGCGGAACCCGGTGCAGTCGATGAACAGATCACCGGTGAGATCGCCGTGCTCGGCGGTGTTCACCCCGGATATGTAGCCGAGCTCGTCGAGGTCGACCTTGTTGACGTCGTCGATGATGTGCTTGACGCCGCGCTCCACCGAGTACTTCGTGAGGTACTTCGCCAGCAGGGAGGCCTCGAAGTGGTAGGCGTACGGGAACTGTGTCTTGCCCTGGTGCTCGGACATCGTCAGACCCTGCATCTCGTCCGCGCCCTCGTCGAAGGGCTGGTCGATCAGGGTGCCGTCGAGCCGACGCGGGCTGAGGCCGGCGTCGATGACCGACGCCATGACGAAACAGTCCTTGTCGAAACGGTCCGTCGGCCCCTCCTTGAGCCACCAGTCGGTCAGCGGGAAGCCGTTGACCGAGCGCATCTGCTCGAAGGGGTGGTAGAAGTAGTGCCCCTTCTCGCGCCAGTTCTCGAAGCGCACAGCCAGCTTGTAAGTGGCGTTGCAGGCAGGCATCCAGTCCTTCTCCTTGAGTCCCAGGAACTCGAAGAAGTGCCGGATGTCACTGAATGTGGCCTCGCCCACGCCGACTGATCCGACATTTCCGGACTCCACCAGTGTGATGTCGATCCGGTCGCCGAAAGCGGCCTTGAAGTAGGAAGCGGTCATCCAACCCGCCGTACCGCCACCCACGATGACAACTCTGTTGAGCATGCGAGACCCCAATCCGGAAACCCTGCGGAGTGCAGATGGAATTGACACTAGGCGCCAGAAGGGAAGATGGGTACATCATTAAGTTTCCAGTGAATGTTGCAGGTGGGCCTCGTGGTATCGGTCAAATGTAGCCGACGTATAGGAATTCCACGGAAGGGTCCGTGATTCTTGCGGTGAGTTCCAATAGGGTTCCGGGAGGACATCTCGTGTCCTATTCGATTTTCTGTCACGCGAGGAGACCCTTTTGATGCGCATCATTCCCAAAGCAGCCGGCGCGGTGGCTGCCGCTGCGGCCTTGACCCTGTCGGGATTCCTGGCCGCTCCGGCCCAGGCGCAGGTGGTTCAGACCCAGGCGCTGCAGACCTCCGGGTACTGTGACGGTTTCAGTCGCTACTATTCGGCCAGTGGCAGCGGTTACCAGCCTGGCCAGGCGATAGTGGTCAGCTTCGGCTCATCCGCGGACAGGCCCGACGTCAACCTGGTGGTGAAGGCTGATGGGACCTGGTTCTCCGGGCATGACGGGTACATCGGGGACTTCTACATCTCGGTCCATGACACCCAGGGCAATGTGCTCGCCAAGGGGGTGTGGAGCGGAAGTTGCAGTATCTGGGGATGACTCTGTCTCTCCACTGACAAACAGCAGGG
>NZ_JBSGZD010000466.1:0-3799 GCF_053610825.1 Streptomyces sp. NPDC054863
CATCCTTCCCGTACGGCGGTAGCCCCTGCGCTCGTACCAGGCGATGAGGTCGTCGCGCACCGAGATCACGGTCATGTGCATCTCGCGCACCTGCCACGCCTCCCGCACCAGGCGCTCCGCCTCCGCGATGATCACCTTGCCGAGGCCGCCGCCCTGGGCCCCGGGGCGTACCGCGAACATCCCGAAGTAGGCGATCTCTCCCCGGTGTTCGAGCTGGCAGCAGGCGACCAGCTCCCCGTCGCGCTCGACGGCGAGCAGGCGGCTGTCGGGGTCGTTGACGAGGCCGAGGACGCCCTCGGGATCCGTGCGCTGACCTTCCAGGAGGTCGGCCTCGGTGGTCCAGCCCGCACGGCTGCTGTCACCGCGGTAGGCGGACTCGACGAGCGCGACGAGCTCCTCCGTGTCGCTCTCGACGGCGTCGCGGAAGACGAGTTCCCCGGGGGCCGGGCGCGAAGTGGTGTCCATGGTGCAGGTGCCCCTCTGTTCTTTCTGTTCTGTTCTGTACGAGTGTCGGTACACGAGCTCTGTACGACGGCGAAGCCGTCCGAGCCTAGAGCCTGTCCGGCGGCCCGTGCCACGGCCGCGCGGCCCGTGCTCCCCCCGTGTGCCGTTGCGCATGCGTGCGCCCCGGCCATTGCGGGCATCGACTCCTCGACCTGTCGACAAGTCGTGGTGGACCCGAACAGGAGGTACGCCGTGCACGGAGCGGCGATGTCCGGCTGGCTGCTGGTGGCGCTGTGCGGGGTGACGAGTGCGTACTGCCTGCTGCGGATGCGCAGCGGGCCGAGGACGGAGCGCGGGGTCGCCCGGGGCGAGGCGCTGATGGGTCTGGGGATGGCGGTGATGGCGGTGCCCGCCACCGTGTTCGCCCCGCCGGACTGGAGTGGGGTGGTGTACGCGGCGGTGTTCGGCGCGGCGGCGCTGCGGGCACTGTGGTGGGTCCGCGGCGGCGTCCGCGGCTCCCCTCATCTGCACCATCTGATCGGATCCGCCGCGATGGTGTACATGGCGGTGGCCATGGCTCCCGGCGGCGCGGGGGGCCATGCGGGGCACGGGCCCGTGGCGGCGGGCGGGGTGCCGCTGCTGACCGGGGTGCTGCTGGCGTACTACGTGGTGTACGTGCTGCGGGTGGGGGCGCGGCTGATCCCGCTGCCTGCCGCGGCGACGCCGTCGGGCGCCACGCTCACCTGGGGTGCCCGCCCCGAACTCGCGCTCGCCTGCCGCCTGTCCATGGCATTGGGGATGCTCACCATGCTGCTGGCCCTGTGAGGCCGCGACGGAAGCGCGCCGAGGACGGGTGAGTCGTACGTCACTTCCCCGTCCGCTCCCGTACCCGGGTGCGGTGCCGCCCTCATAGGCTGGGCCCATGATGGTCTCCCTGGCGCTGCTGCTGCTCGGCCTGCTGACCGCCGTGACGGCTCCGCGTCTGCTCGCGGCCACCGACTGGCGGGAACGGGAACCCGTGGTCGCGCTGTGGATGTGGCAGTGCGTGGTGGGTGCGGTGTTGCTGTGCTTCGCGCTCGCCATGACGTTCAGTGCCGCAGCCGCCTGGCACTTGGTGCGGGGACACGTCTTCGCGTCCGCGCCGCGCGGTGTCGTCGAGGCGTACGCCTTCGGCGCGTCCGGCCCGTGGTCGGCGATCCTCGCGGTCGTCCTGGCCGGCTGCGGGGTGTGGACGGGCGCGATGCTGACCCGGGAGGTCCACCGGGCCCGCTCGGGGCGCAGGCAGCGCCGTGCGGAGCTGCTGGTGCGGGCGCCGGTGCTGCCGGGCGAGGAGCCGCAGGACACGGCGCAGCAGGGCGGAGACCGTCTCGTCGTACTGGAGGAGGAGCGGCCGGACGCCTGGTGGCTGCCCGGGACCGAGCCCCGGCTGGTCATCACCACCGCCGCCCTGCGCCGCCTCAAGGGGCGCCAGCTGGACGCGGTGGTGGCCCACGAGCAGGGACACGCCCGGGCCAGGCACGACTGGCTGCTGCACTGTTCGGGAGCGCTGGCGAACGGTTTCCCGCAGATCCCGGTGTTCGCCGCGTTCCGCGACGAGATGCACCGGCTGGTCGAGCTGGCCGCCGACGACATGGCGTCCCGGCGGTTCGGCCGGCTGACGACGGCGCTCGCGCTGGTCGAACTCAACGAGCACCGTGGCGTGTTCGGCCCGTGCCCGACACCGGACGCGGGTCTTCCGCAGCGGGTGAACCGGCTGCTGGCCCCGGTCCCCAGGCTCAGTCCGGCCCGCCGGCTGCGGCTGACGGCGGCGTCGGCGCTGGTGCCCGTCGTACCGCTGGTGGTGGCGTTCGTACCGGGACTCAGCGCGCTCGGATAAATCGCCCCGCCTGGCTTGACCCGCCGCAGGTCGGCAAGGATCACCCCATGCCCTCCCCCGGACCCGCCCCGCACCTCCGCCCGCCCGTACTCCTCGCAGGCACCCTGCTCACCGTCTCGTTCGCGGTGCTGCTGGCCCTGGTGGCCGCCGGGTGGGGGCCGCTGCTCACCTTCGACGGCGATGTGGCGAGCGGACTGCACCGCTCGGCGGTGGACGATCCGGGGACCACGCAGGCCCAGCGGATCCTGTCCGACTGGGTGTGGGACCCGTGGGCGATGCGGGCGGTGGTGGCGGTGGTCTTCTGCTGGCTGCTGCTGCGCGGTGACCGGGTGCTCGCCCTGTGGATCGCGGTGACGAGTGCGGTCGGCGCGCTCGTACAACAGGTGTTCAAGGCCGCTGTCGGGCGCGAGCGTCCACAGTGGCCCGACCCGGTCGATTCCGCTCATTATGCTGCCTTCCCTTCCGGTCATGCGATGACAGCAACGGTCACTTTCGGTCTTCTGCTGTGGCTGCTGTGGCTGTACGGAGCATCACGCGCGGCGCGGGTGGCACTGCTGGCCGTGGGAGTGGTCTCGGCCGTCGGTGTCGGATTCACCCGTCTGTATCTCGGCGTGCACTGGTTCTCCGACGTCCTCGGCGGGTGGCTGCTCGGAGTGGCGGTGGTGCTGTTCTCGGCCGCCCTTTACGCGCAGCGGACCGCACCGCGGGGATGATCCCGGCATGACGATCAAAGCCGTGCTCTTCGACTTCTCCGGCACGCTGCTGCGCGTCGAGCCGACCCGCTCCTGGGTGGGTGCGGTGCTCGGCGGGGACCTGGACGACGGGGACCTGGACCGGTACGCGGCGCTGCTGGAGGAGGCCGGGGCACTGCCCGGCGGCGCCCCGCCGCTCCGGGTGCCGCCCGCGCTGGCCGGGTCGTGGGCGATCCGCGACCAGAGCACGGAGCTGCACCGTGCGGCGTACACGGGTCTCTCCCGCCAGGTGCGGCTCCCCCACGACCGGCTGCACGACGCGCTGTACGACCGCCACATGACACCGGCCGCCTGGCAGCCGTATCCGGATGCCTGCGAGGTGCTGGCGGCGCTGCACGCGCGCGGCGTCGCGGTGGGCGTGGTGAGCAACATCGGCTGGGACCTGCGTCCGGTGTTCCGGGCACACGGTCTGGACCCGTTCGTCGACACCTACGTCCTGTCGTACGAACACGGTGTGCAGAAGCCCGACCCCCGGCTGTTCCGTACGGCGTGCGAGGCGCTGGGCCAGGATCCGGCCCGGGTGCTGATGGTGGGCGACGACCGGACCGCAGACGGCGGCGCCGCCGCGCTGGGCTGCGCGGTCCACTTCGTCGACCATCTGCCCGCGGCGGACCGCCCGGACGGCCTGCGCCCGGTGCTGGACCTGCTCGACTGAACCCGTCGGCCGGAACCCGTCGGCCGGGCCGCACGACGTCGCACACGGGCTCGACGTCGCACACAGAAGGGC
>NZ_JBSGZD010000467.1:0-3793 GCF_053610825.1 Streptomyces sp. NPDC054863
ACCACCCTTGCCGCCCCCCGGGGGTGTGCTTGTCGGTGGGGGCGCCCGGGGGTAAATTGGGGCCCCCGGGCGACCCGACTTCTCAGCACAGTGGCAGGTTCGGTATCTGCGGATCGAGTTCTACACCCGGACCGGGCCGGACATGTGGGGTTGGCGTACTGCTGGCTGGCGCTACCTGGACACTCCCGAGGCCATTGCGTCGGAGTCGCAGTTGCTCCGGGCGCTGCTCATCTGCACCGCCATGTCGGCCCGGCTCCTGGGGGCGAGCGTTCCGCGGTTCCGCATGGTGGTGCCCACCATGGTCATGCATGAGTTGGTGGGTATGCACGGCTGGTATCGGAGTACTGAGACGGGTTGGTTGGTGGCTTCGGTCGTCCCGTTCGTCTGCTGGCCCGGGCTGGCGGCCCTCGCGGCGTGACGAGCTGCACCAAGACGAAAGGCCCCGCTGCTCTGGGGCTTATGGGGGTGGCGGGGTCTTGGGGCGTAGCGACTATTCAGGCTGGGATCATCTCGGGCCGAACGGTGGTGCGCGCTCGTTCGTAAAGCTCTTGCGCGTTGTGATTCCTCAAGTGTGGCCGAATCAGGGTGAACATGTCCGTGATCCGCTTGTCAATGCGACCCGAGTTCATGTGTGGGTAGTCGTCCAGCGCGCGACCCCAGGTAGCGCATGCCGCCTCAAGGTGTCCGATAACGACGAGTCGAGCGGCTTTCAGGCGGTGGCGCGGGGTGGGGACGGCGTTCGGATGTGACGTGTTTGAGCTCCTGGACAGCCTGAAGGGCCGACCATCGTGTGCGGGCCGGCCCTTCGACAACTACTGGAAGTGTGGGCAGGGGGGCGTGAAGATCAGTCCACCGGGGAGACTCGGATGAGGTTGCCGTCGGGGTCCGTGATGACGAACGTGCGGCCGAAGACAGCGTCGTGTGGCTCCTCCGCGACATGGACTCCCTTCGAGACCCAGCTCGTGAAGATCTTGTCAATCGCGGTCGCTCCTCCTGGGACCATCAGTCCGACTTCGCTCGTTCGAGGGGTGCTCGGGACCGCATGCTCGCTGTAGCCCGTCCACAGCGCGAACAGGACGCCGGGGGCAACCTCGAAAGCTACGTAGTGGGGACTGATGAAGGTCGGTTCGATCTCGAACAGGTCGCTGTAGAAGGCAGTAGCGGTCTCGGCGTCGCGGACGCCGATCAGGAACAGGTTGGGTGCGGGCATGGTGCGCTCCTCAGATCGTTGAATTCTCGGTACTGCTCCAGTTGACCGCCGCATCGCGACAGAACCTGTCACCTTTTCCGCAAAGGCTGGTCAGTATGAAGGCTTCGAGGCTGTTGCATCTCTTGCTGCTCCTGCAGACCCGTCAGCGCATCACCACCACCGAGCTCGCCGGGCGTCTGGAAGTGTCTCGGCGGACCGTGCTGCGGGATGTCGAGGCGCTCTCGACAGCAGGTGTGCCTGTCTATGCCGAACGCGGGCGGAACGGCGGGATTGTCTTGCTCCCCAGTGCACGGCTCAACGCATCGCATCTGGAACCATCAGAGCTGGAGGCACTCTCCGTAGCCGGTTTGGACAGCGCGCAACTTGAGCGTATGGGCCTGTCTGCGGTGTGGGAGTCGGCCGCGCGCAAGATCGCCGCTCGGCAGGCTGCAGCATCTGGGTCGCCGAGCCTGCTGCAACTGGCGGACCTGGTGCTGGTAGACAGCACCGCGTGGTTTGCTGACTCAGAGGCAGCGGTCGACGTATCGGATCTGGCCTCGGCACTGCGACACCGCCGCCGGCTGCGAATCCAGTACCGGCGCAGCGCCGAGAGTCAGGCCTCAACGCGGGTGGTCGACCCGTACGGGATCGTCGCGAAATCCGGTCGCTGGTATCTCATCGCCGATGACCAGGGGAACGGTCGGCTGTTCGCTCTGGAACGACTCTCGTCCTACGAACAACTCGACGCGCCAGCTGCTCTCCGACCAGGCGAAACCCTCCGCACCAGATGGGCCGCGTTGAAGGAACGCATCGAGGGGCAAGGTCGCGTGAGCGTGACCGTCCGCCTGCCAGAAAACGGACTCGACCTGGCGCGGCGCATCCTCGGCAACCGCATCCACGACGTCTCCGACGCGGAAAACGGCTGGTGCACCGTCGTCGTCCGCTACCCCGACATCGAGTCAGTGCGTCAGCTCCTCCAGTTCGGCGACCACATCGAGATACTCACCCCAGAGACAGCCCGCGAACGCATCAGTCAGCTCGCCAGAGACCTGGTTGAAAGACACTCAACCCCGGCCTCGTGACTGCCTGCTCTCAATCAACGTTTCCGGTCAGTACACGCGAACTGTTCGCGGACCCTGATCAAGCCGTGGCGTACCTGGAGACCCTGGCAGCCGGCGAACAGCTCGTCCTACTGGACGGGGGCGGGTACTTCGCCCCGTGCCCGTCCCCCTTCGGGGAGGCGGTTGCGGGGGCTTCCTGTGTGTGGGGCGATTTCCCGTTCCGGAAAGCACCGGCTCTTGCCCCGGACTCCTCTGCCCGGGAAGGATCGGTGGGCAGGCCAGGAACCACGGGAAGGGGAACGCTCGTGAAGGTGACGATGTTGGCGACGACGTGCGACAAGAAGGACTGCCCCACCATCTACAAGACCGACCCGGGCACGGTCCTGGTGCAGGGCGAGACGCCCACCGATCACGGGCTGGACATTCCCGCGCACGAAACACTGGTAGAGATCCCGATGGATCTGATCGTGAAGGCGTTCGGTGATCAGCTGGGCTAGGTCTCTCGGGGACCTGTTCGACACCTTCGAGCACGAAGCGTTCCGGCTGGAGACGCTGGACGACTACAGCCACTCGGGCAGTACGGATGCTTACCGTGCGTTCGTGAAGGGCGAGGATAAGCCCGACGGCTACAACGCCGACTGGTTGGCGGAAGTCCGGGATTACGTCAGCTCGGGACGGCGTCTGTACCGGGTCCACGTACCGACCCGTCCCCTGACCCCGTATCTGCGGTTCGAGCTGGGGTGGGGGTACCGCACCAACGCCACGGCCGGTGAGGAATTCTTCATCCTGGACGTGACCGACCGGCCGAACCCGCTGCCGGACAGCGCCAGTGACTTCTGGTTGTTCGACTCGGCCACACCCGCGCCCATGCACTACACCCCGGACGGCAAGTTCCTCCGGGCCGACGTACTGCCCGACGACCAGGCCGCCGAGTTCATCGGCTACCGGGACACGGCCCTTGCCCATGCCGAGCCATTCGCGGATTGGTGGGCGACGCACGGCGAGTGAACCGCTCGGAGTTGGGTGCAGCGCTGCGGGCACTGCGGGACGCTTCCGGCAAGGAAGCCAAAGCAGTGGCCCGTGGCGCTGTCATGTCCGTGAGCAAGCTCAGCAAGATCGAGACGGGCAAGCTCAGCCCTCACGCCGACGATGTGGAACCGGGGGCCGGTGGGGGAGGGGTGTCAGCCCGCGATGCGCAGCGGCGGGGGGTGGAGGGCGGGGTGTGCTCGCCAATGCCACTGCCGCCGTCGGGCCGCTCGACAGTCTCACGGTCGTAGTACTCGACCCGCTCGACCGTCGTACCCTCCTCCAAGAGCAGTGCAAACGCCACCCTCGCCAACTCCCGCCCCACCTCCCCACACACACCTGACACCGCCTCAGCACTGTGCCACCGCCTACACAGGTCACATCCCGTGATGGACCCCGTGCGCAATCCTGACAACTCACCACGGCGGAATCCAGGCCGGCGAACAGGCACGAATGGCGTGCCACTCAGGAACGCTCGGGGTAGTGGTGTGCAGCGAGCGGACAAAGGAGCGAGCTG
>NZ_JBSGZD010000468.1:0-3779 GCF_053610825.1 Streptomyces sp. NPDC054863
GCCGGGGGGCCCACTGATGTGCGATAAACAGGAGGACGTGCACGCCTGTGTGAATGGGCGGTCATCAACGACATGTGCGCCGACGGCTGGGAGAATCGCGCCCGAACAGGTGCAAGTACGAGATTACCGCACCGAACCAGAAATCCTGCCGAGTATCACCCGAATGCCTATCGCGTCGCGTGTACGGATGAAGTGTTCGGGCAGAACGGTGCGCATCTTGCGAGGCACCCGGGTGACACCGGTGATTTGCCGGTGCGGCGTCCGCCGCCCGAGGGAAGTCTGACGCCGTTCCCTCTCGCCCCTTTCGGCAGGAAGAAGTTGACACGTGAAGCGCAGAAACAAGTGGGCCGGGGGGCTCGCGCTCGGCGCGATGGTTCTCGGCAGCTCGGGCTTCGCCGCCCCGCCCCGGCCCGCTCCCGCCCCCGCCGCGTCCTTCGCCGGGCCGGGGGCCGTGCTGTCGGTCGCGCCCGCGCAGGAGGACACCACTCCCGAGGACGGCGGCGGCTCCGAGGCGGTGCGTCAGCGCGAGGCCCGGGTCAACCCCGCGGCGCTGCAGCTCCTGTGCGCGGGCCCCTCCGAGCGTGAGTACAGCTTTCCCCTCTTCGACGACGTGACCGTCGAGGTGGTGGAGCAGTCCCGCAGTGTGGTGGGCGACGTGGTGGTGCTGTCGGCGGCGGTGCCGGGCGCGACCGGCCAGCAGGTCGTGGCCACGGCCCAGGGCGCCTGCGACGGCAGACCCGGCAACGAGCACCTGACGGCCCAGTTCATGCAGGGCGGCGACTCGTACGCCATCGAGTCCAGCGGTCCCAACCGGGTGACGATCACCCAGGTGACCCCGCTGGGCGACGAGGACGAGATCTCCATGAAGATGCCGGCGACCCCGGCCACGATCCCCGTGCTGCGCTCCGCCCCGGTGGCCCCGGACAAGGCCTGCCGACGTGGCGGCAGCACGACGCTCATCGACCTCATCGTCGGCTACACGCCCAAGGCACTCGCCGAGGCGGGCAGCGTCACGCAGATGCGTGCCGACATCACCCGGGCCGTGGCCCTCACCAACGACGCCCTGGCCGACAGCAAGGTCGACGCCCGCGTCCGCCTGCTGACCATCCCCCCTGTCTCCCCCGTGCCCGCGGCGCGCGACGGCGTCACCCAGGACCTCATCAAGGCGCTGGCCACCCCCCGCGACAAGCTGCTCGACGAGATGCAGACCCTCCGCGACAGCCACGGCGCCGACCTGGTCTCGGTGATCGCGGGCGGCCGGGCCGCGGGCGGCCTCGGCTACTCGCCCAAGGCGCCGTCCAGCAAGACGGCCAACTACGGCTACAACATCGTGGCGCACGCCGCGCTGAAGAACTTCTCCCTCGGCCACGAGATCGGCCACAACCTCGGCTCCGCGCACGACCGCGTCACCGAACCGAAGCAGCCGCCGCCCTACGGCGCCAACGGCTACTTCCCGAGCAACGGCGACTTCGCCTCGCTGATGGCCTACGAGTCCAGTTGCCGCAAGAGCACCCGCGGCCGGTGCGGACGGGTCAACCAGTTCTCCAACCCGGTCCTGTCCTACCGCGGCCAGCCCTTCGGCGTCCCGCTCGGCCGTCCCAACGAGGCTGCCACCGCGCAGATCTTCAACACCACGTCCAAGGCCATCGCCAGCTACCGCAACACCAAGTCCAGCGACACCCTGTGCGCGGTGACCACCACGGTCTCCCCGGGCGGCTCCGGCACGGTGACCCCTTCCCAGACCGGCCCCTACCCCAAGGGCAGCACCGCCCGGTTCACCGCGAAGCCCAGCCAGGGCTACGTCTTCGCCGGCTGGACCCTGAACGGCAAGAAGGCCGGTACCGCCGACAACACCCTCAGCGTCGCCGTCACCGCCGACCAGACGCTGACCGCCGCCTTCCGCAAGGGCCAGACCCCGCAGCCGAAGGTGGCCACCTCCGCCACCCGGGGCGGCACAGTGAAGAAGGTGCCCGCCAAGCGCGGGGCCCCCTCCACCGGCATCGAGCTGTACGACGCGGTTCCCGCGCCCGGCTGGAGCTTCACCGGCTGGACCCTCGACGGCTCGTACGCAGGCGACGACGACACGGTCGAGCTCTCGCCGGACGACGAGAACCTCGTGCTGCGCGCGGAGTTCGACCGCAACCAGTACGCCCTCGACGTGGACGTGCGCGGCGGCCGAGGAAAGGTCGCCCTGGGCGAGCAGGGCCCGTACGCGGAAGGGGACACCGTGACCGCCACGGCCACCCCGGAGCGCGGCTTCGTCTTCACCGGCTGGCTCCTGGACGGCAAGGAGTACGGCGGTGACATCGACAAGTCCACCGGCGAGACCGCCGTCAACTTCAGCGACGACCACAGCCACACCCTCACCGCAGTCTTCGCACCGGTGAAGTGACCGATCGTCACACCCAAGGACGTGGCCGGCTCCTCCCGGGGGCCGGCCACCTTCCTTTCTTCCCGCACCCCCCGCAAAGAAATAAAAATATAGGAATAATTAAATCCGAGTGCGCCATCTGTGCTATTTCAGTCGCTCCAGTGTTCCCTGCGGCCAGGCCTTTCTCTGCAATGTGCAAAGATCGTCGAAATATCCCAGCTCCTCAGGAGGCGCACCATTATGAACGCTGCCAAGAAGGCCGCATTCGTCCTCGCCACTGCCGGTCTCGCGGCCGGCGCCGCCGCCGGTACCGCCGCGGCCGACAGCGAGGCGGAAGGCACCGTCACCCACTCCCCGGGCGTCATCTCGGGCAACTCGGCCCAGGTCCCCGTGCACGTTCCGGTGAACGTGTCCGGCAACACCGTCAACGGGATCGCCGGGCTGAACCCGGCGTTCGGCAACACCGCCAGCAACAGCTGATTTTGGCTGCTGTCCATGCGAGTGGGGCCCCACAGAAGAACCGTGGGGCCCCACTCGCATGCCTGTCCGGGGTCAGAGCACCCCGACGCCGAGGCCCAGTCCGAGACCGGTGTGGTGCGGGTACCACCGGGGGCCGTCGGTGCAGTACAGGTGCCCGTGGTGCACCCAGCAGCGGTCGGCGGCCGACGGCTGAGCCGACGGCTGAGCCGGTGCGGCAGAGGCCACCCCTGCCAGCGGAAGAAGGGCGACTGCCGTAAGGGCAGCCGTCGCCGCAGCTCGTCCGACGATCTTGCGCATGTGTGCTCCCATGAACGGTGAATATGACAAAAGGAGGCATACCGCTGCTCCTTGAAGTCGTCACCACGAGACATGCGCCTCACCCGTACGGACCCATGATTAGCCCGTACGCCCCACCAGGCAGACCCTAGCGACCGACCGGGAGACCGCCGAGCATCGAACCGGCGGGCTTGACCGCACCCTCGACCAGCTTCATCGGCTCCGCATTCCTCGCGTCGTTCAGCTTCTTCGCCGCATCCTTCGCCGAGTCCACCAGCGGCACCGGCCCGTCGAGCAGCTTCGTGTTCGTGTTGTACGCGTCCACCACCTGCTGCAGACCGGAGTTGAGGCTCATCGAAGGGCTGCTCGACGGCACACCGGTCCCACCCTGTGCGGCAGCAACCGAGGAGGCAGCACCCACGGCGACCATGGACACGGCCAGAACCGAAGCAGCCTTCGTGTACTTCATCTCAGTTCCCTCATTCTCTGCGGTGAGCTTCTCAGTTTGACGAATTCGGCGCCGCGCACACTTCCTCGCACAGCACCTGCGCCATGCCTAACGGCCTGTCGGCCGCGGAGAAACTGAATCCATGCACCGTTTCCCGCATTTCACTCGCATGGCGAAAAAGAAGCCGTCCCGCTGCCTGACGGC
>NZ_JBSGZD010000469.1:0-3662 GCF_053610825.1 Streptomyces sp. NPDC054863
CCCGAGGTCGCTGACACGACACGCGCCCAGGCGACGTGGAACAGCGTCGCCGGGCTGACACCCAGGCGTCGCGCCTGCTCCCTCAGTCGCCGCGCCACATCCGTATCGAGTGGCATGCGCACCTCGGACACGCCGCTGCCGTCGCCGTGCACGTCCAGCAGCCCGTACGGCGCGGTCGGCTCGCTCACGTCGCCCAGCAGTTCCGCGAAGAACCGCTCGTGCTCCTGCGCCGGGATCGTGAGCCGTGCCTGCGCGACGAACTCGCGGAACGGCAGCGGCGCCGGCAGCGTGTCTCCGCCTCCGGAGAGGATCGCGCGGATCTCGTCGAAGACCAGGGCGAGGGACGTACGGTCCTGCACGAGGTGATGCACTTCGAGCAGGACGTACCACCGCTGGTCGCCGGGGTCCTGCGCGACACCGGCCTGCAGCAGGGGGGCGCTGCGGACGTCCATCGGCGCGGTGCGTGTGGCCAGCAGGCGGCCCACGACGTCCGTGCCCTCCAGCGGGAGCGTCCTGACCGTCAGGGGGGCGGTGCGCAGGACGACCTGGACGGGCTCCCCGAGCCCTTCCCACAGGAAGGCCGTACGCAGGATGTCGTGCCGGTCGACCACCTGCTGCATGGCGGAGAGAAAGGCGTCCACCCGCGGCCGGGAGTCGAAGCCGAGGACGTACGGGAGCGTGTAGAGGTCGGTGCCGTTCTCGCCTTCCAGCAGGTGGTGGAAGAGGATGCCTTCCTGGAGCGGGGCCAGCGGGTAGATGTCGGCGACGTTGGCCGCGCCGCCGGGCACCTCCGCGAGGATTCCGTCGATCTCCTCCGCCGTGAGGTCGGCCAGCGTCACCATCTCCGGCGTGATCGTCGTGGCACCGGCGGGGATGCCGTTGGCCGGCAGCACCACCTTGGGAGCGCTCTGCAGCGCCGCCAGACCGGCCACGGTCGGGCTGGTGAACAGCGTCCGTACGTCCACCGCGACACCCGCCGCCCGGGCCCGCTCCACCAGCTTCACCGCCAGCAGGGAGTGCCCGCCCAGCTCGAAGAAGTTGTCATCGACACCGACGGAGGGCAGGCCGAGCACCTCGGCGAACAGCGCGCACAGGATCTCCTCCTGCACCGTCGACGGCCCGCGCCCGGTACCCCCGGCACTGTGATCCGGAGCGGGCAAGGCCCTTCGGTCGAGCTTGCCGTTGACCGTCAACGGCAGTTCGTCGAGCACCACGATCACGGCAGGGACCATGTACTCGGGCAACACCCGGGCCAAGTCGGCGCGGATCTCCGCGACGTCCGTGTCACCGGCTGCCACCACGTACCCTGCCAGGCGCTCGTCGCCCGGCAGGTCCTCCCGCACCACCACGGCCGCCTGTGCGACGGACGGGTGGGTGAGCAGTGCGGCTTCGATCTCGCCGAGTTCGATACGGAACCCGCGGAGCTTGACCTGGTCGTCCGTACGCCCCAGGTACTCCAGTTGGCCGCCGGTGTTCCACCGGGCCAGGTCACCCGTGCGGTACATCCGCTCCCCCGGCCCGCCATGGGGATTGGCGACGAAGCGCTCGGCGGTCGGACCGGGCCGGTCCAGATAGCCCCGGGCCAACTGCACACCGGCCAGGTACAGCTCCCCGGCCACACCGGTCGGTACCGGCCGCAGCGCGGCGTCCAGCACGAACACGCGCGTGTTCCAAACCGGGCGGCCGATCGGTATCCCACCACCGGCGTCGGTACCCGGCTCACTGGTGAAGGCGGTGACGTCGATGGACGCTTCGGTCGGCCCGTACAGGTTGTGCAGCGGGATCGGCAGCACCGCGTGGAACTGGTCCCGCGACGCGACGGACAACGCTTCGCCGCTGCAGACCACGGCCCGCAGGGATACGCATCCCTGGGCGGTGGGTTCGGCGACGAACACCTGCAGCATCGACGGGACGAAGTGGGCGATGGTGACCTGCTCGCGCTGGATCAGCTCGGCCAGGTACACCGGGTCGCGGTGCCCGCCCGGACGGGCCATCACGACGGCGGCACCTTCGGTCAGGGGCCAGAAGAACTCCCACACCGACACGTCGAACCCGAACGGCGTCTTCTGCACCACCCGGTCGTCCGACGTCAGCCGGTAGGCCCCTTGCATCCACGTCAATCGGTTGATCAGGCCCCGGTGGGTGAGCGTGACGCCCTTGGGACGTCCGGTGGACCCAGAGGTGTAGATGACGTACGCCGGGTGATCGACGAGCAGGTCGCGGGTGCGGTCGCCGTCCTCAAGGTCGGCTGCGGACCGGCAGGCGAGGGTGGTGGCCAGGTGCGGAGCGTCGAGGACGAGGCAGGGGACCTGTCCGCCGTCTGCCGGATTCAGGGCATCGGTGGTGAGCAGAAGTACGGGTCCGGCGTCGGTGAGGAGACGGGTGACGCGGTCGGCAGGGTGGTCGGGGTCGACGGGGAGGTAGGCGGCGCCTGTTTTGAGGACGGCCAGCAGGGCGACGACGAGATCGGTGGAGCGTTCGAGGTGGACCGCGACGAGGGTTTCGGGCCCGGCACCGCGTTCTGCCATGAGACGGGCGAGCCGGTTGGCACGTGCGTTGAGGTCGGCGTAGGACAGCCGGACGTCTTCGAAGATCACGGCGGTGGCGTCGGGGGTGCGTGCGACCTGTGCCTGGAAGAGGTCCAAAAGCGTCGCCACCGGCACCTCGTGCGCGGTGTCGTTCCACTCCGTCAGCACGCTGTGACGCTCGTCCGCGCTGAGCAGGTCGATGTCCGTGACGGGTCGTGCGGGGTCGGCGGTCACGGTGTCGAGGATGCGGACGAACCGCTCGGCCAGTGAGGTCGCCGTGCCGTGATCGAACAGGTCGGTGGCGTAGACGAGGGAGCCGATCAGGCCGCCGGTGTGGGTTTCGCGGAGCTGAATGTCGAGGTCGAACTTGGCGGGCCGATCACCTGTGTCGAGGAGCTGGGTTTCGACGCCGGGCAGGGCGAGACTCGCGGGAGCGGTGTTCTGCAGAGCGAGCATGACCTGGAAGAGGGGGTGGCGGGCCATGGACCGGGCCGGGGCGAGGTCTTCCACCAGCCGTTCGAACGGCACGTCCTGGTGGGCGAAGGCGTCCAGACCCCGTTCGCGTACGCGGTGCATCAGTTCGCGGAAGGACGGTTCGCCCGAGACGTCGGTGCGGAGGACCAGGGTGTTCACGAAGAAGCCGACCAGCTCGTCCAGGCTTTCGTCGGTACGGCCCGCCAGTGAGGTCCCGATGGGAATGTCGGCGCCCGCGCCGAGGCGGAGGAGCAGGGTGGCGAGGGCGGCCTGGAGCACCATGAACTCGGTGACGCCTTCGGCGCGGGCCAGACCGGTGATCCGCTGGTGGAGTTCGCCGTCGATGCGCAGGTCGACGGTGCCGCCGCGGTGGGAGGCCACCGGTGGCCGGGGCCGGTCGGTGGGCAGGGTGAGTTCCTCCGGCAGGCCGGCGAGGGTCTCGCGCCAGTGGTCCAGCTGGCGGTTGAGGATGCTTGCCGCGTCGTGGTCCTCGCCCAGGAGGTCGCGCTGCCAGAGGGTGTAGTCCGTGTACTGGACCGGGAGCGGTTCCCAGGCCGGCGTCCGGCCGTCGGCGCGGGCGGCGTACGCGGTGGAGAGGTCGCGGGCGAGCGGGGCGAGGGACCAGCCGTCACCGGCGATGTGGTGAAGCACCAGGACCAG
>NZ_JBSGZD010000470.1:0-3619 GCF_053610825.1 Streptomyces sp. NPDC054863
GGGGGGGCGGGGGCCTTCGTCTGGTCGGGCCGCCGGGGGTATGTCAGGTGTTGAGGCCGTCGTTCGCGAAGGCCGGGTTGAGGGCGCCGATGACGGAGACGGTGTTGCCGACCGCGTTGACCGGGATGTGCACCGGGGCCTGAACCAGGTTGCCGGAGCCGACGCCCGGCGACCCGATGGCCTTGCCGTTGGCCTCGGCACCGTGACCGGTGGCGGAGGCGGCACCGGCGCCCGCGGCGATGAGCCCACCGGCGACCAGGGTGATGGCAGCGGCCTTCTTCAGGTTCTTCACTTCAGGTTCCTCCTAGCAGTGGCCACGGCCAGCCGCCGCAGCACGCCATGAAGAACGGTCGGGCGCCGGTCAGGTTGCGCCATTCGGAGTACTTACACACGACGGTATGAATCTCAGACCGGAGGGTGACGGTCCGTATAGGGCTCGTACGGGGTGCCGTTCAGTCCGTCAGGCCGTGCCGGACGGCCCAGAGCGCGGCCTGGGTGCGGTCCGCGAGGTCCAGCTTCATCAGGATGTTCGACACGTGGGTCTTGACGGTCTTCTCGGAGAGCACGAGGGCGCGGGCGATCTCCCGGTTGGAGCGGCCGTCCGCGATGAGGGCGAGGACCTCGCGCTCGCGGTCGGTGAGGGAGGTGCTGCGGCCCTGTCCGTTCTGCGGGGAGTCCTGGGAGAGGAGGGCACCGGCGACCTCGGGCTGGAGGAGCACGTGGCCGGCGTGGACCGAGCGGATGGCGCCGGCCAGGGCGTCCGGGTCGACGTCCTTGTAGACGTAACCGGAGGCGCCTGCCCGCAGGGCGGGGACCACGGTGCGCTGCTCGGTGAAGCTGGTGACGATCAGCACCTTCGCGGGGTTGGCGAGCTCGCGGAGCTTGCGCAGGGCCTCGATGCCGTCGGTGCCGGGCATCTTGATGTCCATCAGGACGACGTCGGGGCGGAGGGATTCCGCCCTGGCGACTCCTTCCGCGCCGTCGGCCGCCTCGCCGACGACCTCTATGTCGTCCTGGATTTCGAGGAACGTGCGCAGTCCTCGCCGGACGACCTGGTGGTCGTCGACCAGCAGGACGCGGATCTTCGCCTTCGCTCCGGGGGACGGGGCGTTGTGGCCGGCCTCAGGCACCGGGGACCTCCATGGTGATCGTGGTGCCCTTTCCGGGCGCCGAATCCACTGTGAGACTGCCGCCGACTCCGCCTGCCCGGTCCCGCATCGACACCAGGCCGAGGTGGCGGCCGGCACGGCGCACTCCCCCGGGCTCGAAGCCGCAGCCGTCGTCCGCCACGCTGAGCCGGACGTGATCGTCCCGCTTTTCTAGTACGACGTCCACGCGGTCGGCGCCGGAGTGGCGCAGCGCGTTGTGCAGGGCTTCCTGGGCGACGCGGAGCATCGCCTCCTCCTGGGCCGCGGGGAGGGCCCGCACACCGCAGCTGTCGAAGACGACCTGGGCGCTGTGGGCACGGTCCATGACCTGGATCTGGGTACGGAGGGTGGCGACCAGGCCGTCCTCGTCGAGTCCGGCGGGGCGCAGTTCGACGACCGCGGCCCGGAGTTCGTCGGCGGCTTCGGCGGCGAGGGCGGCGACCTGGTGGAGCTCGCCCTTGGCGCGGGCCGGGTCGCGGTCGACGAGGGCGGCGGCGGCCTGGGCGGTGAGACGCAGCGAGAAGAGCTTCTGGCTGACGGCGTCGTGCAGCTCGTGGGCCAGGCGGGAGCGCTCCTCGGCGATGGTGAGCTCGCGGCTGCGCTCGTACAGACGGGCGTTGGTGAGGGCGATCGCGGCGTGCTGGGCCAGGATCGTGAGGAGTCCCTCGTCGTCGGCGGTGAAGCCGCAGCCCCCGCCTGCGGGCTTGGCGCAGCGCTTGTTGGCGAGGAAGAGGGCGCCGATGACTTCGTCGCCGTCGCGGATGGGGAGGCCGAGGAAGTCGGACATGTCGGGGTGGGCGTCCGGCCAGCCCTCGAAGCGGGGGTCCTTGGTGACGTCGGCGAGGCGCTCGGTCTCGGCGCCGTGCAGCATCGCGGCGAGGATTCCGTGCTGACGGGGCAGCGGGCCGATGGCCTTCCACTGCTCGTCGCTGACTCCGTCGACGACGAACTGGGCGAAGCCGCCGTGGTCGTCGGGGACTCCGAGGGCGGCGTACTCGGCGTCGAGGAGGTCGCGTGCCGAGGCGACGATCGTCTTGAGGACGTCGCGGACCTCAAGGTGCCGGCTCATGGCGAGAAGCGCGGAACTGACGGCTGCCAGGCCGCCGGAGGTGGGGTGGGGGCCGGGGGTCATGCCGGTCACGGTACCGGTGACGTACGGGAACGGGATCGGGCCCGGGACGGCGACGGGGAGGGACCTGGGGACTAGGTCTCGGGGCGGGGTGCGGGGGCGGGGCGGAGCGGGCGGGAAGGGACGGGAGCCACGGGCGGGAAGGGGGGCAAGCGCCTCGGGTGGGGGGAGGTGTCGCGGGTGGGGACGGAGTGGGTGCCGCAGGTGGGAAGCAGCGGGTGGCGCGGGTGGGGAGTAGCGGGTGGCGCGGGTGGGGAGCGTCGTGGTTCGTAGCGGGGTGCTTTGCGGTGGTTACGGTTGGTGAGTTTCTTGTGGGGGTGGTGTGAGGCCGGGCATAGGACGCAGGTCACTTACGAAGGTGCGTAGTGGATGTGTAAAGGGGGTGTGAGTACGGGGTACGGGGGTGCGGGGTGGTGCCGGACGGTTGCCGGGCGACCCCCGTTCCACTATCCGGCTTCGTACGTCACACCTTTGCCTGGGGATTTTGCGGACGCTAACAATGGCTGCCGTCGCGGAGTCCGCGGCGCTTCCTTGTCCCCTTCGAGAGGTACGTCTGCATGTCCTCCGCTCCTGGCCACAGTCGTCTGACCAAGACCCACCGGGTCTCGATCGCCGGTGTCGCCGCTCTCGGCGCCGCCTCCCTCGCGCTCACCCTTCTGCCCGGCGGTGGTTCCGCCGAGGCGGGCACGCAGGACATGGCGACGGTCGCGACGGTTGCCTCGCAGGGCAGCGGCACCGTGCAGGCGCGCATCGCCGAGCAGCACTCCGTCGCCGACAAGCGGGTCAAGGACGCCGCGGCGGCGAAGGCGAAGGCCGAGGCCAAGGTGAAGGCCGACGCGAAGGCGAAGGCGGCGGCCAAGGCGAAGGCCGAGGCGAAGAAGCGTGCCGACGAGCAGGCCGCCGCGAGCCGTGCCGCCGCCCGCAAGCCGGTGTACGCGAACAACCTCGACGGGTGGATCCGCGAGGCGCTGGACGTCATGAAGGCGAAGGGCATCCCCGGTTCGTACGACGGGCTGCACCGCAACATCATGCGCGAGTCGACCGGCAACCCCCGGGCCATGAACGGCTGGGACATCAATGCGCAGAACGGCACCCCGTCGGTCGGCCTCCTCCAGGTCATCCAGCCGACGTTCAACGCGTACCACGTGTCGGGCACCCCGCACGACATCTACAACCCGGTCTCCAACATCACCGCCGCGGCCAACTACGCCGCCGACCGGTACGGCTCCATCGACAACGTCAACGGCGCCTACTGACGGGACGCCCCGGAACCGGGGCGCCGGAACGGACTTCCGGCGCCCCGCGAGCCGGGCGACGACGGAGAGCCGGGGCTACCGGGCGA
>NZ_JBSGZD010000471.1:0-3596 GCF_053610825.1 Streptomyces sp. NPDC054863
GGGTGAGGGGGCGGCCCCCACGCGGAGCGCACCCCCTCACCCCGGCCCGCGCTCGTCACCGCCCCGCCGCACCCCGTGCGGGTGGATGGGCCGCGTCGCGGGATGGCCCCTCCCCGCCCCTTCGCCTAAACCGCTGCCGCGGGGCCGGGGGGGGGACGTGCGGGCACGTCGTGGCTGGTCGCGCAGTTCCCCGCACCCCTGAAGGGACTGCTCCCCGTGCACGGCTGCGCCGCGCATCCTCAAGCGCCGGACGGGCTAAAGGTGCCCGTCCAGCACTCCCCGCCACTCCCCCACGGCCTCCGCCGAAACCGGCTCCGCCCAGCCCCCCGGCCGCGCCGCTCCCCCGATGTGGAACGCGTTGATCCCGCCCGCCCGCAGCACCGGCAGGTGATCGAGCCGCAGACCGCCGCCCACCAGGATCTCCGCGCCGTACCCGGGCTCACCCGCCCGTCCCGCCTCCGCCAGCAGCGTCGGCAGGCCCGCGTCGACACCCTGCGACGAACCGGCGGTCAGATACGCGTCGAGCCCCGGCAGGTCCGCCAGCTGCTTCCGCACCGCGTCCCGGTCGCCCGCCCGGTCGATCGCCCGGTGGAACGTCCACCGGCACCCGTCCAGCTCCGCCATCAGCCGCTCCACCGTGACCAGGTCGGCATGGCCTTCCGCGTCCAGGAAGCCCAGTACGAACTCCTCCGCGCCCTCGGCCCGCAGCACCCGCGCATCCCTGACCAGCGCGTCCACGTCCGCCGGGGAGCCCGCCGCGAATCCGTCCGCCGCCCGCAGCATCACCCGCAGCGGGATGTCGACGGCCGCGCGGATCGCGGCGAAGGTCGCGACGGGCGGAGTCAGCCCGTCCGCGGCCATGTCCGTGACCAGCTCCAGCCGGTCGGCACCGCCGGACTGGGCCGCGATCGCGTCCTCGGCAGTGAGGGCGATCACCTCCAGGACTGCACGCTCACTCATGGGGTTCCGCTTCCTTCGCCATCGCCGACACGGGCCACAGACAACAGATATAGGTCTAGTCCAATATCAAGACTAGAGCCCCCACCCTTCCCGCGCACCACCTACACCCGGATGTGCACCACCCCCTTCCCCGACACACGGCACACATACCCCCAGGGGGTATATGGCGATCTCTTGCATCGCATGGGGGAGGGGGGTATACATGAACCCAGCACCAGATACCCCTAGGGGGTAACAAGAGCCAGCACACCAAGGGGAGTGGTCATGACCGCCAGCACACCGACACCCGCCAAGGCATCGTCCCGGAAGCCCACCCAGGCATCCGCCCCGGCCACGGCCCAGGCATCCGCCCCGTCCCACGTCGAACTCGCCATCGGCGGCATGACCTGCGCCTCCTGCGCCGCCCGCATCGAGAAGAAGCTCAACCGGATGGAAGGCGTCGAGGCCACCGTCAACTACGCCACCGAGAAGGCGAAGATCGCGTACGACCGCGGGAACACCGAGGTCGCCGACCTCATCGCCACCGTCGTGAAGACCGGCTACTCCGCCGAGGAGCCCGCCCCTGTACGGCACGACGGCCCGCCCGACCCACAGGGCGACGCGGATACCGAGGCGGCCGACCCCGCCCTCACGTCCCTCCGTCAGCGCCTGATCACCGCCACCGTCCTCGCCGTCCCGGTGATCGCGATGGCGATGGTCCCTGCCCTCCAGTTCGAGTACTGGCAGTGGCTGTCGCTCACGCTCGCCGCGCCCGTCGTCACGTACGCCGCCTGGCCCTTCCACCGCGCCGCCTGGACCAACGCCCGGCACGGTGCCGCGACCATGGACACCCTGATCTCGGTCGGCACCTCGGCGGCCTTCCTCTGGTCGCTCTGGGCGCTGTTCTTCGGTACGGCCGGCATGCCCGGCATGACGCACCCCTTCGAGCTGACGATCGCCCGCAGCGACGGCGCGGGGAACATCTACCTGGAGGCCGCCGCCGGTGTCACCGCGTTCATCCTGGCCGGCCGCTACTTCGAGGCCCGCTCCAAGCGCAAGGCGGGCGCCGCGCTGAAGGCGCTCCTGCAACTGGGCGCCAAGGACGTCACCCTTCTCCGCGACGGGGTCGAAGTCACCGTTCCCACGCACGAGTTGAAGCCGGGCGACCACTTTCTCGTACGGCCAGGGGAGAAGATCGCCACGGACGGCACGGTCGTCGAGGGCAACTCGGCCGTCGACGCGTCGATGCTGACCGGCGAATCCGTACCGGTGGAGGTCGGGGTCGGCGACAGCGTCACCGGAGCCACCCTCAACGCGGGCGGACGCCTCGTCGTCGAAGCCACCCGCGTCGGCGCCGACACCCAACTCGCCCGGATGGCAAGGCTGGTCGAGGACGCGCAGAACGGCAAGGCAGCCGCCCAGCGCCTCGCCGACAAGATCTCCGCCGTCTTCGTGCCGATCGTCATCGCGCTCGCCCTCGGCACGCTCGGCTTCTGGCTGGGCAGCGGCGCGGGCCTGACCGCCGCGTTCACCGCAGCGGTCGCCGTCCTGATCATCGCCTGCCCGTGCGCCCTCGGCCTGGCCACCCCGACCGCCCTCATGGTCGGCACCGGTCGCGGCGCCCAGCTCGGCATCCTGATCAAGGGCCCGGAGGTCCTGGAGACCACCCGCAAGGTGGACACGATCGTCCTCGACAAGACCGGCACCGTCACCACCGGCAGGATGACTCTCCTCTCGGTCCACACCGCGCCCGGTGTCGAGGAGTCCGAAGTCCTGCGTCTGGCAGGCGCCTTGGAGAACGCGTCCGAGCACCCCATCGCCCAGGCGGTGGCGGCCGGAGCCCGCGAGCGGACCGGGCAGCTCCCCACCCCCGAGGACTTCGCGAACGTGCCCGGACTCGGCGTCCAGGGCATCGTCGAGGGCCACGCCGTCCTCGTGGGCCGCGAGAAGCTCCTCGCCGACTGGTCGATGGCCCTCCCCGCCGGGCTGGAGCGCGCCAAGGCGGATGCCGAGGCGGCCGGACGTACCGCCATCGCCGTCGCCTGGGACGGCGAGGCCCGCGCCGTCCTCACGGTGGCCGACGCGGTCAAGGACACCAGCGCGGAAGCCATCCGCAGGCTCCGCGCCCTCGGCCTGACCCCGATCCTCCTCACCGGCGACAACAAGGCCGTCGCGGAAGCGGTCGCCGCCGAGGTCGGCATCGACCAGGTCATCGCGGAGGTCATGCCGGAGGACAAGGTGAGCGTCGTCAAGTCCCTCCAGGCGGAGGGACGTTCGGTCGCCATGGTCGGCGACGGGGTCAACGACGCCGCCGCCCTCGCCCAGGCCGATCTGGGCCTGGCGATGGGCACGGGCACGGACGCCGCCATCGAGGCGGGCGACCTCACCCTCGTACGAGGAGACCTGCGCGCCGCGGCGGACGCCATCCGGCTCTCCCGCAAGACCCTCGGCACCATCAAGTCGAACCTCTTCTGGGCCTTCGCCTACAACGTGGGCGCGCTGCCCCTGGCGGCGATGGGCCTGCTCAACCCGATGATCGCGGGAGCGGCCATGGCCTTCTCCTCGGTCTTCGTGGTCGGCAACAGCCTCCGCCTCCGCAGCTTCAAGGCGGCTTAGGGCGCCGGGGCGGGGAGCGGAACCAGGGGCGGGACCCGCAC
>NZ_JBSGZD010000472.1:0-3587 GCF_053610825.1 Streptomyces sp. NPDC054863
GGGCGGGACCTCGCGAAGAGTTCCCGCCCCACCCGCAGACGCACCACAAGTGCACACGCACCACAGGCACAGGCGCACCACAGGTGCACACGCACCACGGGCGCGACAGCTACCGCACCGGCGTGAAGTCCCGTGCCCCGATGAACTCGGGCCTGCGCACCGGGGCCGCGAACGGCTCCACCGCCTCGTTCTCCACGCTGTTGAACACGATGAAGACGTTGCTGCGGGCGTACGGGGTGATGTTGTCCCCGGAGCCGTGCATGCAGTTGCAGTCGAACCAGGTCGCCGAACCGGCCCGCCCGGTGAAGAGCCTGATGCCGTGCGCGTCGGCCATCCGGGTCAGTGCCTCGTCGGACGGAATGCCCGCGTCCTGCATCTGGAGCGACTTCTTGTAGTTGTCCTTCGGCGTCTCGCCCGCACAGCCCAGGAAGTGCTTGTGCGAACCGGGCATGATCATCAGCCCGCCGTTGGTGTCCAGGTTCTCGGTGAGCGCGATCGAGACCGACACGGTCCGCATGTTCGGCAGACCGTCCTCCGCGTGCCAGGTCTCGAAGTCCGAGTGCCAGTAGAAACCGGAGGCGCCGAAGCCGGGCTTGACGTTGATCCGCGACTGGTGGACGTAGACGTCCGAGCCGAGGATCTGACGGGCCCTGCCCACCACCCGCGGGTCGCGCACGAGCTGGGCGAAGACGGTGCTGAGCCTGTGCACCTCGAAGACCGACCGTACGTCCTGCGACTTCGGCTCGATGATCGAGCGCCCGTCCGCCCGCACCGCCGGATCGGCGACCAGCCGGTCCAGCTCGGCCCGGTACAGGGAGACTTCGTCGTCCGAGATCAGCTGGTCGACGGTGAGGAAACCGTCCCGCTCGAAACCGGCGAGGTCACCGGCCGCGATCGGGCCCTCGGCGTCCGGGACCCAGAGGACGGGGTCCTGGCGCGGGGTGGTCACCTCGGTGGCGCCACGCGTCGGATAGAGATCACCGGTAGCTGGGCCTGCGGGGTTCGTCAGTACGTCGGTCATGGCTCAGACCTCCTCGGTCAGCAGCGGGTAAACGCCGTTCTCGTCATGGTCCTCCCGTCCGGTCACGGGCGGGTTGAACACGCACACGCACCGGAAGTCGGTCTTCGGGCGCATGGTGTGGCGCTCGTGGCCGTCCAGCAGATACATGGTGCCGGGCTCGATCCAGTGGGTCTCGCCCGTCTCGTCGTTGGTGAGTTCCGCCTCGCCCTCGACGCACAGCACGGCCTCGATGTGGTTCGCGTACCACATCTGGGTCTCCGTGCCCGCGTAGAGAGTCGTCTCGTGGAGGGAGAAGCCGACCTTCTCCTTGGCGAGCACGATGCGCTTGCTCTCCCAGGTTCCGGTCTTCGCCTTCACATGGCGGTCGGTTCCTTCGATGTCCTTGAACGAGCGGACAATCACGGTGACTTGGGCCTTTCTCTTACGACGGTATGGGTGAAGTGACGAGGCGTCAGGCGGTCTCGCGGACCGCGCGCGCCAGGATGCGCAGACCCTCGTCCAGTTCGTCGGCGGAGATCGTGAGCGCCGGGAGCAGCTTCACGACCTCGCTCTGGGGTCCCGAGGTCTCCAGCAGCATGCCGAGCTCGAAGGCGCGGCGGCAGACGGCGCTCGCCCGGTCCTTGTCGGTGAACTCGACGCCCCAGACCAGGCCGCGACCGCGGAAGCTCACGCCGGCCCCGGCGTTCTCGTCAGCGATGGCGAGCAGGGCGCGCTCGACCAGTTCACCGCGGGCCTGGGTCTGCTTCTCCATCTGGCCGTCGGCCCAGTAGGCGTTGAGGGCGGCGGCGGCCGTGACGAAGGCGGGGTTGTTGCCGCGGAAGGTGCCGTTGTGCTCGCCCGGCTCCCAGACGTCGAGCTCCGGCTTGAACAGGCAGAGCGACATGGGCATTCCGTAGCCGCTGATCGACTTCGAGAGGGTGACGATGTCCGGCGTGATGCCCGCCTCCTCGAAGGAGAAGAACCCGCCGGTGCGACCGCAGCCCATCTGGATGTCGTCGACGATCAGGAGCATGTCCTGGCGGTGGCACAGGTCCTGGAGGGCGCGCAGCCACTCGGCGCGGGCGACGTTGATGCCGCCCTCGCCCTGCACGGTCTCCACGATCACGGCGGCGGGCTTGTTGAGGCCCGAACCCTGGTCCTCCAGGAGGCGCTCGAACCACAGGAAGTCCGGGACCGTGCCGTCGAAGTAGTTGTCGAACGGCATCGGCGTGCCGTGCACCAGCGGGATGCCGGCACCCGCCCGCTTGAAGGCGTTTCCGGTGACGGCGAGCGAGCCCAGCGACATGCCGTGGAAGGCGTTGGTGAAGGACACGACGGACTCGCGGCCCTTGACCTTGCGGGCCAGCTTCAGCGCCGCCTCGACGGCGTTCGTACCCGTCGGGCCGGGGAACATCACCTTGTACGGGAGGTCCCTGGGCCGCAGGATCACGTTCTGGAAGGTCTCCAGGAACGCCCGCTTGGCGGTCGTCGCCATGTCGAGGCCGTGCGTGATGCCGTCGCGCTCGATGTAGTCGATCAGGGCGCGTTTCAGAACCGGGTTGTTGTGCCCGTAGTTGAGGGAGCCGGCGCCGGCGAAGAAGTCCAGGTAGGTGTGGCCGTCCTCGTCGTGGAGGTGGCTGCCCTGTGCGCGGTCGAACACGGCGGGCCAGCTGCGGCAGTAGCTGCGCACCTCGGACTCAAGGGTTTCGAAGACACTGAGGGCGGGGGGTGTGATGGTCACTGCGGTCTCCTGGGATGGGGAGAGGGCGGGTGTACGAAGAAGAAGTCGGGGGCGCGGCGCGGGCGGCGACGGGACCGATCCGGCCCGGTCCGGGGCCGACCCGGCCGGTCCGGGGCCGGCCGGTCCGGGGCCGGCCGGTCCGGCGACGGAGCCGGTCCGGCGCCGGGCCGCGGCGGGCCGCCTTCCGGGTCCGGCCGGTCTGCCTGGTCCGCCGGTCTCAGGCCGCGACGGGGTTGATCCGGTACAGCACCTCCGGCAGGTGCGTCTCGCCCGAGTCCTGGGGGAACAGCCCCCCGTCGAAGAGGACTTCACGGCTCAGGGACGCGCCGCGCCGCTCGGCGTAGGAGGTGAACAACCGGTCGGACGGGACGTTGTCCGGGGTCACGGTCGTCTCGACGGTGCTGATGCCGTGGCTGGCGGCGACCTTCGTGGTCAGCGCGTCCAGCAGGGCCGCCGCCAGACCGCGGCCCCGGTGCTCGTTGTCCACCGCGACCTGCCAGACGACCAGCGTCTCGGGGCGCTCCGGGCGGACGTAGCCGGTGACGAAGGCGATCGGGTCGCCACCTGGCCGGTCGCGGGCGACCACCGAGGTCGTCGCGAAGTCGCGACACCACAGGAGGTAGCTGTACGAGGAGTTCAGGTCCAGGACCTCGGAGTCGCGGGCAATGCGCCAGATCGCGGCTCCGTCCTCCACTCGTGGGCTGTCGATCTCCGGGCCGGCGCCTTCCAAAAGCTGCGTGGTTACTGGGTCTGCTTGTGCGGCAGTCATGTCGAGGAAATTTACCGAGGTAATTCAAAAAATGCATGGCGGCACAGGCTTGGCCAAAGGTGGTTCCCGTGTTATCG
>NZ_JBSGZD010000473.1:0-3575 GCF_053610825.1 Streptomyces sp. NPDC054863
GGGCAAGCGGGCCGCTGCGGTAGAGCGGGGGCGGCGGGAGATCAGTCCTTGATCTCGCAGATGAGGGCTCCGGAGGTGACGGACCCGCCGACCTCCGCCGTCAGCCCCTTGACCGTTCCCGCGCGGTGCGCGTTCAGCGGCTGTTCCATCTTCATGGCCTCCAGGACGACGATCAGGTCGCCCTCGTTGACCTCCTGGCCCTCCTCGACCGCGACCTTGACGATCGTGCCCTGCATGGGCGAGGCGAGGCTGTCGCCGGAAGCGGCGGAGCCCGACTTCTTCGCGGCGCGGCGCTTCGGCTTCGCGCCGGCGGCCAGGCCGGTACGGGCCAGCGTCATGCCCAGCGAAGAAGGCAGCGACACCTCAAGACGCTTGCCGCCGACCTCGACGACGATCGTCTCGCGGCCCGACTCGTCCTCGTCGCCCTCGGCGCCGGGGACCGTGAAGGCCGGGATCTCGTTGACGAACTCGGTCTCGATCCACCGGGTGTGGACCGTGAACGGGTCCGAGGTGAACGCCGGGTCGACCACGACCGCGCGGTGGAAGGGGATGGCCGTGGCCATGCCCTCGATGGTGAACTCGGCGAGCGCGCGCGCCGCCCGCTGGAGCGCCTGCTCACGCGTCGCGCCCGTGACGATCAGCTTGGCCAGCAGCGAGTCCCACGCCGGGCCGATGACCGAGCCCGACTCGACGCCCGCGTCCAGCCGGACACCGGGGCCGCTCGGCGGGGCGAAGGCCGTGACCGTACCGGGAGCGGGGAGGAAGCCGCGCCCCGGGTCCTCGCCGTTGATGCGGAACTCGAAGGAGTGGCCGCGCACGGCCGGGTCGTCGTACCCCAGCTCCTCGCCGTCCGCGATGCGGAACATCTCGCGGACCAGGTCGATGCCGGAGACCTCTTCGGTGACCGGGTGCTCCACCTGGAGGCGCGTGTTGACCTCCAGGAAGGAGATCGTGCCGTCGGCGCCGACGAGGAACTCCACGGTGCCCGCGCCGACGTAGCCCGCCTCGCGCAGGATCGCCTTGGAGGAGGCGTACAGCTCGGCGTTCTGAGCGTCGCTCAGGAAGGGGGCCGGGGCCTCCTCGACCAGCTTCTGGTGGCGGCGCTGCAGCGAGCAGTCACGCGTCGACACGACGACGACGTTGCCGTGGCTGTCGGCCAGGCACTGCGTCTCGACGTGCCGGGGCTTGTCGAGGTAGCGCTCCACGAAGCACTCGCCGCGCCCGAAGGCTGCGACGGCCTCGCGTACGGCCGAGTCGTACAGCTCGGGTACTTCCTCCAGCGTGCGGGCGACCTTCAGACCGCGCCCGCCACCGCCGAAGGCGGCCTTGATCGCGATCGGCAGACCGTGCTCCCGCGCGAAGGCGACGACCTCGTCGGAACCCGTCACCGGGTCCGGGGTGCCCGCGACCAGCGGGGCGCCGGCGCGCTGCGCGATGTGGCGGGCGGCGACCTTGTCACCCAGGTCCCGGATGGCCTGCGGCGGCGGGCCGATCCACGTCAGACCCGCGTCGAGGACGGCCTGCGCGAACTCCGCGTTCTCGGAGAGGAATCCGTAACCCGGGTGGATGGCGTCCGCCCCCGAGTCCTTCGCGGCCTGGAGCACCTTGGCCATGTCCAGATAGCTGGCGGCCGGGGTGTCACCGCCCAGGGCGAACGCCTCGTCGGCCGCGCGGACGTGCAGAGCGTCCCGGTCCGGATCGGCGTAGACGGCTACGCTCCCGATTCCGGCGTCCCGACAGGCTCGGGCAACGCGGACAGCGATTTCGCCTCGGTTGGCGATGAGCACCTTGCGCACGATGGCTCCCTCCTTGTGAAACAAGCTGAGTTTAGGGACTGCCCACACGGCCCTACGACCCGTCCCCAATGGTGAGCTTGCCCACACGGAGTGTGATTCGAGGCGTGGTTGAGTCGCGAAATCCCTTGTCGCACCACGGTACGACGGGTTACGTCATCGCACAGTAGCCCCGTGGTGTGGCCAAGGTCTCTGTCCGGGCGGCCAGTGGGGTGAGGGGTTTCTTTGTGGGGTCCCTACGAAGGGGCGGGCCATTCTTTGCCCTGCGGGAGGGCGGTGCCCCGCCCTGCGAGCGGCTCGGTGGGGAGGTTGCGCGGAACCCCTTGTCGTGGGCATTACCGGTTAGTAGCGTGCGCCGTTGACAAGGCCCCTCTTGGCAAGTCCCGTACGGAAGTGGGTGGGCGCGGTGGCGCGCAGGCCGATAGCCGCTGTGACGGCGCTCGTGCTGTTCCTGGAGGCGTTCGGCGTCGTCTTCGTCAACTACGTCCTGGGCCGGGTCGTGGACGGTCAGTCGATGTCCCTGGCGGGCCTGGACCCCGACGGCATGGCGGCGGGCGCCTGGGCGCTCGGCGGCGCCGCGGGCCTCTTCCTCGCCGTCTGCGGGGTGTTCCTGCTGGTCGCGGCCGTCCGGGACCTGGCGCCCGGCCGCCTCGTACGCATCCTGCTGATCGTCTGCGCGGTGGTGCACGGCGTACTGGGGGCCGCGACGGTCGGGCTGGTCGGCTGGTGGGCGTTCGGCTGGACGATGGTGGTGCTGGGGCTGCTCGTACTGAGCCTGCTGATGTACGGGACGGGGGAAGCGGAACCGCAGGACGCCGCGCCCGCGAAGCCCGCGGGCCCGCCCGCGGCCCCTCCGGCGGCCGGTCCCGACCTCAGGCCCACAGGTCCGTGATGGCCACGTCCAGCTCGGCGAGCAGATTGCGCAGCAGGGGCAGCGAGAGCCCGATGACGTTCCCCGGGTCGCCCTCGATGCCGCGCACGAAGGGTGCCGAGCGGCCGTCGAGGGTGAACGCCCCCGCCACGTAGAGGGGTTCGCCGCTCGCCACGTACGCCGCGATCTCCGCGTCCGAGGGCTCCGCGAAGTGGACGGTCGTCGACGCCGTCGCCGACGCGCGCCGGCCGCTCGCCGTGTCGATCACGCAGTGCCCGGTCTGCAGGATCCCGGACCGCCCGCGCATCGCCTTCCAGCGTGCCGTCGCGTCCTCGGCGTCGTCGGGCTTGCCGAGCGCCTGCCCGTCCAGTTCCAGTACGGAGTCGCAGCCGATCACCAGGGCCCCGGCGGCCTCCGGGAGCGCGGCCACCACGTCCGCCTTCGCCGTCGCCAGCACGAGGGCCAGCTCGCCCGGCGTCGGCGCGCTCAGCGCGTCCTCGTCGACCCCGCTGACGATCACCTCGGGTGCGAGTCCCGCCTGCCGCAGCAGAGCGAGGCGGGCGGGGGAGGCGGAACCGAGGACGAGGCGACGGCGCTGTTCAGTCATGCGGGCCATCGTACGAGGGGTGCCTTCGCGGCCGTCTCAGCGCACACCCGCCACGAACATCGCCACCACCATCGCCAGCGCCAGCACCAGTCCTGCGCGGCGCAGCATGGCCTGCATGTCGCGCAGTTCCTTGGGCGGCTCATTCTTCGGGTCGGACCACAGCATGCCTTCGATAGTGCTGCCGGGACGCCGGTGGCGCCTGAGTACGTGTACCCCCCCCCCCCCCCGCGGGCGGGCGGAAAACCGGGGGGGAGCGGGCCCCGGCCCGCCCCCCCCCCCCCCCCGGGCCCCGCCCCGGCCCCCC
>NZ_JBSGZD010000474.1:0-3561 GCF_053610825.1 Streptomyces sp. NPDC054863
CCTCCAAGCTGCTGCACGGCGGGCTGCGCTACCTGCAGACCGGTGCCGTCAAGCTGGTGGCGGAGAACCACTTCGAGCGGCGTGCGGTCTCCCGCGACGTGGCCCCGCACCTGGCCAACCCGCTGACCTTCTACCTCCCCGTCTACAAGGGCGGCCCGCACGGCGCGGCCAAGCTCGGCGCGGGCGTCTTCGCCTACTCCGCGCTGTCCGCCTTCGGTGACGGCGTCGGTCACGTCATCTCGCCGTCGAAGGCGGCCCGTGACGTCCCCGAGCTGCGTACGGACAACCTGAAGGCCGTCGCGGTCTACGGCGACGACCAGATGAACGACTCCCGCATGGCGCTGATGACGGTCCGCGCGGCCGTCGAGGCCGGGGCGACCGTCCTCAACCACGCCGAGGTGACCGGGCTGCGCTTCACGCACGGCCGGGTGACGGGTGCGGAGCTCAAGGACCGCATGGACGGTACGGAGTTCGGCGTCGACGCCCGTCTGGTGCTGAACGCGACCGGCCCCTGGGTGGACCACCTGCGCAAGCTGGAGGACCCCAACTCGGCGCCCTCCATCCGCCTCTCCAAGGGCGCGCACCTCGTCCTCAAGAGGACGTCGCCGTGGAAGGCCGCGCTGGCGACCCCGATCGACAAGTACCGGATCACCTTCGCGCTGCCGTGGGAGGACCAGCTGCTGCTGGGCACCACCGACGAGGAGTACGAGGGCGACCCGGCGGACGTCGCGGTCAACGACAAGGACGTCACGCAGATCCTCGACGAGGCCGCGTTCTCGATCCGCGACCAGCAGCTGTCGCGGGACCTGATCACGTACTCCTTCGCGGGTCTGCGGGTGCTGCCCGGCGGGCCCGGCGACACCTCGAAGGCCAAGCGCGAGACCGTCGTCACCGAGGGCCGCGGCGGCATGCTGTCGGTGGCCGGCGGCAAGTGGACGACCTTCCGCCACATCGGCCGCACGGTGATGAACAAGCTCGCCGCCCTCCCCGGCCACCCGCTGGGCGAGGACATGGAGCCGATCTCGCACCTGCCGAAGAAGCTTCCGCTGCCGGGCATCTCGAACCCGAACGCGGTCGCGCACCGGCTGCTGGTCGACGGCGGCACCCCCGGCCCCCGGATGTCCCCGGAGACCGCCCGCCACCTGGCCACCCACTACGGCTCGCTGTCCTTCGACATCGCGCGCCTGGCCGCCGACAACCCGGCACTCGCCGAGCGCATCCACCCGGACGCCCCGGAGATCTGGGCGCAGGTCGTGTACGCGCGCGACCACGAGTGGGCGGAGACCGCGGACGACGTGCTGCGCCGCCGCACCACCCTGACGATCCGGGGCCTGGCGACGGACGACGTACGGGCGAAGGTCGAGCGGGTACTGAGCCGCGAGGCGTAACGGGTACCGGGCCGCGAGGCGCAAACGGCCACCGGGCCGCGAGGCGTCAGCGGTACGGGCCTCTCCCCAGGACCGTTTCACGACGGCGGGCGGCGGCGGGCGGGCTCCTTGCGGGGCTCGCCCGTCGCCGTTCCGGTCCCTTCCGCCTCCGTGCGACCATTGGTCGGATGTCTGGCGGTGGGCCGGGCGGGGAGCTGGAGGAAGCCCATGGCCGTCACCGACGAGGCCATCGAACGCATCAAGACCATGATCGTCTCGGGTGCGCTGCGCCCCGGCGACCGGCTGCCCAAGGAGAGCGAGCTCGCCGCCGAGCTGGGCCTCTCGCGCAACTCCCTGCGCGAGGCGGTGCGGGCGCTGTCGCTGATCCGGATCCTGGACGTGCGCCAGGGCGACGGCACGTACGTCACCAGCCTCGACCCGCAGCTCCTCCTGGAGGCGATGAGCTTCGTGGTGGACTTCCACCGCGACGACACCGTGCTGGAGTTCCTGGCCGTACGCAGGATCCTGGAGCCCGCCGCCACGGCGATGGCCTGCCTGCACATCGAAGAGGCCCAGCTGGACGCGCTGGAGGAGCAGCTGGCGGCGCTGGGGCCCGCCCCCTCGGTGGAGGAACTGGTCACGGCCGATCTGGAGTTCCACCGGTCGATCGTGCGCAGCTCGGGGAACACCGTCCTGTGCTCGCTGCTCGACGGGCTGTCCGGGCCGACCACCAGGGCCCGGATCTGGCGCGGGCTGACCCAGGAGGACGCGATCACCCGCACGCTGCACGAGCACCGGGCGATCCTGGGTGCGCTGCGCGCCGGGGACGCGGAGGCGGCGAGGTCGTGGGCGACGGTGCACATCGCGAGCGTGGAACAGTGGCTGCGGTCCACGCTGTAGAGGTGGGCCACGCGACAGGGCCGGGTTCGGACTCGGACTCGGACTCGGACAACAACGAAGATCCGAGGTCTCCGATCTGGCCGATTTCGATTGATTCCGTGCCCGGAGGGCACGCTTCCCGCATGCGTAAGGTGGGGGAACTGGACGGGGGGAACGTCGGATGAAGACGGATGAAGGAGGCGCTGGGTGATCGAGCTCGACGGAGTTCCCGAGCTGGTCGACCCGGTCATGGTGGCCGCGTTCGAAGGCTGGAACGACGCTGGTGACGCCGCCTCTGCCGCGGTCGCACACCTGGAGCGGGAGTGGAAGGGCGAGGTGTTCGCGGCGCTCGACGCCGAGGACTACTACGACTTTCAGGTCAACCGCCCCACCGTCTTTCTGGAGAACGGCGTACGGAAGGTCACCTGGCCGACGACCCGGCTCTCGGTGGTCCGCACCGGTGGCGAGAAGCCGCGCGACCTGGTGCTGGTGCGCGGTATCGAGCCCTCCATGAGGTGGCGCTCGTTCTGCAACGAGATCCTTGGCTTCGCGCACGAACTGGGTGTGGAGATGGTGGTGGTCCTGGGCGCACTGCTCGGCGATACCCCGCACACCCGGCCGGTTCCGGTCAGCGGGGTCACCTCCGACCCGGACCTGGCGCGGACGATGGATCTGGAGGAGACGCGGTACGAGGGCCCCACGGGCATCGTCGGCATCCTCCAGGAGGCGTGCACGCACGCGGGCGTGCCCGCGGTGAGTCTGTGGGCCGCGGTGCCGCACTACGTGTCGCAGCCGCCGAACCCGAAGGCGACGCTGGCCCTGCTGAACCGACTGGAAGACCTCATCGGGCTGCGCATCCCGCTCGGTGAGCTGGCCGAGGACGCGAGGGCCTGGCAGGTCGGCGTGGACCAGCTGGCGGCGGAGGACAGCGAGGTCGCGGAGTACGTGCAGTCGCTGGAGGAGGCGCGGGACACCGCCGATCTCCCGGAGGCCTCGGGCGAGGCCATCGCCCGGGAGTTCGAGCGGTATCTGCGGCGCCGCGATCCGGGTGCGGGTCCCGGCGGCGCGGGCGGGGGACCCGGCGGTCCCAGCCACGCGACGGACGGCGGCGACGCCTCCGGCGGTGCGTATCTGCGCGACACCGCCAGCGGCCGGACCCGGCCGCCGAAGAAGCCCCGTACGGGTACGGACGAGGAGTCCGACGGCGGGGACGGCGGGGGCGGCGACGACGCTGCCTCCCCGGGTGACTCCGGGGGCGGCGGGGAGTGACCTGCGGCGGCGGGTGAGCGGTGAGGGGCGGTGCCTGTACAGGCAC
>NZ_JBSGZD010000475.1:0-3528 GCF_053610825.1 Streptomyces sp. NPDC054863
ACCTTCGGCCCGGGGGAGGGGGCGCTACGACCGGGACCTTCGGCCCCCGGAAGGCCCCCCGAAGGTCCGTGGATCGGGGCGGCCCGCGCTGGGAGTGTGGAGACACGCCGCAAGGGACATCGCAAGTTTCCGAGCGGCGGTCCACGTTCCCCAGAGTTAGGCCGCTACGTGTTCTCCTCCCTGATCCGCACCACCGCAGCCCGCCGCATCACCGGTTCCGTCGTCGCGGCCGGCGCCGCAGCGGCCGTGCTCCTGACGGGCGCGGGCTCCGCCTCCGCCGCGTCGGGTGCGAACTGGTCGGCCGTCGCGGCGTGCGAGTCGGGCGGCAACTGGGCCACCAACACCGGAAACGGCTACTACGGCGGTCTCCAGTTCACCCAGCAGACCTGGGCGGCCTACGGCGGCACCGCGCACGCCGCGAGCCCGCACCAGGCGACCCAGGCGGAGCAGATCGCCGTCGCCGAGAAGGTCCTCGCGGGCCAGGGCGCGGGCGCGTGGGGTTCCTGCGGCGCCAAGGGCGGGCTGGCGTAACCACGCCCCGCCGGGACCCCGTACGGCAGGGCGTAACCACGCCCCGCCGGGACCCCGTACGGCCGCCGTCCGGCTCCCGTACGGCACCGCTCCTGATCGCGTACGACATCGAAGGGCCGACCACTGGTCGGCCCTTCGGCGTACATCGGGGAGAATGGGGGCCATGAGCGCTCGTACTCCCGAAAACCCCGCAGCCGACCCCGCCCCCCACCGGGCCGGCTTCGCCTGCTTCGTGGGCCGCCCCAACGCGGGCAAGTCCACCCTTACGAACGCTCTGGTCGGTCAGAAGGTGGCCATCACCTCCAGCCGCCCCCAGACCACCCGGCACACGGTGCGCGGCATCGTGCACCGGCCGGACGCGCAGCTGATCCTGGTGGACACGCCGGGCCTGCACAAGCCGCGCACGCTGCTCGGCGAGCGGCTCAACGACGTCGTACGGACGACGTGGGCCGAGGTCGACGTGATCGGCTTCTGCGTGCCCGCCGACCAGAAGCTGGGACCGGGCGACAAGTTCATCGCCAAGGAGCTCGCCGGGATCAAGAAGACCCCGAAGATCGCCATCGTGACGAAGACCGACCTCGTCTCGCCGAAGCAGCTGCGCGAGCAGCTCCTGGCGATCGACGAGCTCGGGCGCGAGCTGGGCATCGTGTGGGCGGAGATCGTGCCGGTGTCGGCGGTCGGCGACCAGCAGGTGTCGCTGCTCGCGGACCTCATCGCACCGCTGCTCCCCGAGAGCCCGCCGCTGTACCCGGAGGGCGACCTCACGGACGAGCCCGAGATGGTCATGGTCGCGGAACTGATCCGCGAGGCGGCGCTGGAGGGTGTGCGCGACGAGCTGCCGCACTCGATCGCGGTCGTGGTCGAGGAGATGATCCCGCGCGAGGACCGTCCGGCGGACCGGCCGCTGCTGGACATCCACGCGAACGTCTACATCGAGCGGCCGAGCCAGAAGGGCATCATCATCGGCCCGAAGGGCCAGCGGCTGAAGGACGTCGGGACGAAGTCCCGCAAGCAGATCGAGGCACTGCTGGGGACGCCGGTGTTCCTGGACCTTCACGTGAAGGTCGCGAAGGACTGGCAGCGGGACCCCAAGCAGTTGCGCAAGCTGGGATTCTGAGCGGAGACCCCGTGCACGGGCAGGCCCCCGGTGCTCTGCCCGTGCGGGCGCGTCGTGGCCGGTCGCGCAGTTCCCCGCGCCCCTGAAGGGGCGCACCCCGGCCCGTCCGGCGGCCGCCCCCCGACGTCACTTCTGGGTCAGCAGCACGTCCCGCAGCCAGTGGTACGACGCCTTCGGCGTGCGCGTCAGGGACCCGTCGGCGAAGTCCACGTGGACCAGGCCGAAGCGCTGCGCGTACCCCTCGGCCCACTCCCAGTTGTCCAGCAGCGACCACACGAAGTACCCGCGGACGTCGACGCCCGCCTCCATCGCGTCGTGCAGGGCGCGCAGATGGCCGTCCAGGTAGGCGATCCGCTCCTGGTCGTCGATGCCCTCGTAGCTGCACCCGTTCTCGGTGATGACCACGGGCGGCAGGCTGTCGCCGTAGCGCTCGCGGAAGGAGACGAGGAGCTCGGTCAGGGCGGACGGCACCACCGGCCAGCCGAAGGCGGTGCGCGGGACGCCCTCGACGGGGTGGACGGAGAAGGGCATCTCCGGCGGTATCCCGATCCCGGCGAAGTCCGCGGAGACGGACGGGTCGTGGGCGCCGACCCGGGTCGGCCGGTAGTAGTTGACGCCGTACCAGTCCAGCGGCTGGGAGATGAGGCGAAGGTCCTCCTCGACGGGGCCCGGCAGCATCTCCGCGATGCCGTCCGGGTACCGCCCCAGCAGCAGTGGGTCAGCGAACAGCCGGTTCAGCTGCAGGTCGTAGAAGTCGGCGGCGCCCCGGTCCGCCGCGGAGTCCGTGGCCGGCCAGGTCGGGCCGTGCGAGTTGGCGATGCCGATGCTGCCCGAGCCGCGCGAGCGCAGTACGTCCACGGCCAGACCGTGCGCGAGGAGCTGGTGATGGGCGACGGGGAGGGCGTCGAACAGCAGGCGCTTCCCCGGTGCGTGGTCGCCCAGCGCATGGCCCAGGAAGGTGAGTTCGGCGGGCTCGTTGAGGGTGATCCAGCGGCCGACGCGGTCACCGAGCCGCTCCGCGACCACGTCCACGTACTCCGCGAACCGGTGGGCGGTGTCCCGCTCCAGCCACCCGCCCCGCTCCTCCAGCGCCAGGGGCGTGTCCCAGTGGAAGAGGGTCGGCACCGGGCGCACCCCCGCCTCGCACAGCGCGTCGACGAGCCGGTCGTAGAAGTCGAGCCCCGCCTTGTTGACCGTCCCCGCCCCTTCGGGCAGCACCCGCGACCACGACACCGAGAAGCGGTACCCGCCCACCCCGAGGCACTTGAGCAGGGCCACGTCCTCGGGGTAGCGGTGGTAGTGGTCGACGGCGACGGACGCGTCCGAACCGTCCTTGATCCGGCCGGGCTCGGCGGCGAAGGCGTCCCACGAGGAGGGCCCGCGCCCGTCCTCCCGCAGCGCGCCCTCGATCTGGTGGGCCGAAGTGGACACGCCCCAGAGGAAGTTGGCGGGAAAGCGGGGCAGCGGTGCGAAGGATCCCGAGGGCAGCGTTGTCATGGGGAAGATGCTCCGTACCCCTGGGTAACGCTGTCAACGGATCTGACACCGCGGGATCACCGCCGGTGGCTAAGCGCCCTCCTTCAGTACCCGCGAGATCAAGTCACGCTGTGCGTCGGAGAGTTGAGGCTCCGCGCAGTGCACCGTCCGTCCGTCCACCGTGATCTCGTAGCTGAATCCGTCCGGGACCGCCGCCCCCGGCAGCCGCACGCCCCGGGCGGAGGCGACCGCCGCCGAGGCCAGGGCGTGCCACTCGCGGGCGTCGGGCAGGCCGGAGGTGTCGACCTCGGCCCGGCGCTCGATGCCGGCGAAACCTCCGGTGCGGACTACCGAAATAAGCATGGGGTCCGTTCTAGTACGCGGAAGGCTCCGCGGGTAGGGGG
>NZ_JBSGZD010000476.1:0-3522 GCF_053610825.1 Streptomyces sp. NPDC054863
GCGGGAGTTCGGGGCTCCGGGGCGAAGTGCCGTACAAGAGAAGAGTGTTGACGGACTGTCAGCTGCCGCCCGAGCGGCGCAGGGACTCCGAGAGGCGGGCCGCCGAGTCGATGACCGCCTGGGCGTGCATCCGTCCCGGGTGGCGGGTCAGGCGCTCGACCGGTCCGGAGACCGAGACGGCGGCGACCACGCGGTTCGAGGGGCCGCGGACCGGCGCCGAGACCGAGGCCACGCCCGGCTCGCGCTCGCCGATCGACTGGGCCCAGCCCCGGCGGCGTACACCGGAGAGGGCGGTGGCCGTGAAGCGGGCGCCCTGCAGCCCCCGGTGCAGGCGCTCCGGCTCCTCCCAGGCCATCAGGATCTGGGCGGAGGAACCGGCCTTCATGGTGAGGGTGGAGCCGACCGGGACCGTGTCCCGCAGTCCGGACAGGCGTTCCGCCGCGGCGACGCAGATGCGCATGTCGCCCTGGCGGCGGTAGAGCTGGGCGCTCTCGCCGGTCACGTCGCGCAGGTGGGTGAGGACCGGTCCCGCCGTGGCCAGGAGGCGGTCCTCGCCGGCCGCGGCCGACAGTTCGGAGAGGCGGGGGCCGAGAATGAAACGGCCCTGCATGTCCCTCGCCACCAGCCGGTGGTGCTCCAGTGCCACGGCCAGCCGGTGGGCCGTGGGTCGTGCGAGTCCGGTGGCCGCGACCAACCCCGCGAGGGTGGCCGGACCGGACTCCAGGGCGCTCAGCACGAGCGCCGCCTTGTCGAGAACGCCGACGCCGCTAGAGTTGTCCATGCGTCGATACTCACGTCTCACTCTGTGAAACGCAAGTTCAATTTTCCAACGAAATTGTCACGCTGCACCGGCGGTCGTACAACGGCCCGCGGTCACCGCCCCGTACGGGGGATCGGGCGGGGTGGAGCAACATCTCCGGGGGAGCCGGCCGAGCCGCCTGCCGGAGGGAGCGCGAGGGGCAGGAACTGCGCCGCCGTCGGCGTCCGGCTGCACCCGCTGGGCGACGTCGAGCAGGGCGTCGTCCACGGGGTGGGACCGCAGCCGGGGCCGACCCTGCCGGGCGCCACGGTCGTCTGCGGCGACTCGCACACCTCCACGCGCGGCGCGTTCGGCGCACCGGCCTTCGGCATCGGTACGTCCCAGGTGGAGCACGTACCGGCGGCGCAGACCCTGTCGATGTCCCGGCCCAGGACCATGGCCGTCACGATCGAGGCCTGCGCCAGGGCGGGCATGATCGCCCCCGACGCGACCACCTTGGGCCGTCTCAAGGGCCGCGACCCCGCGCCCGGGGACGCCGGCCGGGACGCCGCCGTGGCGCACGGGAGGACGCGGAGGACGGTCGCCGACGCCGTCTTCGACGCGGAGGTCGTCATCGACGCCGCCCCACTGGCCCCGCTCGTCACCTCGGGCACCGACCCGGGCCAGGGCGCGCCGCTCTCGGGACACGTCCCCGACCCCGCTTCGTACGAAGACGCATCGGAGCGGTTCGTCGCCGAAAAGGCCCTGGAACACAGGGGGTTGACCGCCGGGCAGGCGCTGCGGGACATCCGGGCCGACACCGTCTTCGTGGTTCCTGCACCAACGGCCGGATCGAGGACCTGCGCGCCGCGGCCTCCGTCGTCGAGGGCCGCCTCGTGGCCGACGGGGTCAGGATGCTGGTCGTCCCCGGTTCCGTACGGAGAGCAGGCAGGGCAAGGGCGGCCGTACTCACCTCGTATCGCCGCAGGTGGCCGCCGCGACCGCGGTCCTGGGCCGTCTGGCCTCGCCCACCGATCTGTCCGACGCGGCCGCAACCGCCCTCGTGGAGACCTGAGAGCCACGGAAGCTCGCACCGCGCACACCGGCCGGGCAGTGCCGCTGCGCAGTTCCGTCGCCGGACCCGACTTCGGCACCGGATCCTCCCGCGGGCACGCCGTCCGGGCCTCCAGAACTACGGTTTCAAGACAGTTGTGTCCTCCCGCTTCGCAGACATCTTCCGGGGCAATTCGCTCAAGAACGGCCTGCTCGCGGTGGTTCTGCCGCAGGGGACCGTGGAGCGGCCGTGGCCGCTCGTCGAGAGCGACCCGCATGCCGAAATCACCGTTGATCTCCAGGATCGGCAGGTCCGCGCCCAGGGCATCGGCGCCGGCTTCGAGTTGGACGAGAACGCCCGCCGGCGGCTGCTGAACGGCCTGGACGACATCGGCATCACCCTGCGACACGAGGACGCGATCTCGGCGTACGAATCAAGCCGCCCGGCCCACAAGCCGAGTACGATCCGCGCCTGATCGTCGGCGGAACCCCGTCGCGGGGCCCTTTCACGGCCCCTCGCTAGCCCGTTCGGCCTGAGATCCATGCCTCACTTTCGGCGCCCCCCGCCATTCGTGGCAGGGGGCGCCGAACTGTGTTCCGGCTCTCAACTGCGCATGTGAGTAAGGGAGTTGGGCAGTGGGGCAGATGTGACTTGTGGGGCTGATGGAGCCTGGAATTCCGTTAGTTGCCCCCGGCGGAGGCGACAACTCGCCTCAGATGGCACAATCGGTGCATGGAACGTGACAGTCAACTGGGGCTCCACGAGGCAGTCGCGAACCAACTGAAAGAAGCACACACACGGGTGCGTGCACTGCAAGTCCCGGAGGGCGTACGGATGGCGCTGTCCCGGAAGCTGCTGGTCATATCGGCCGCGGCGAAACACGATCTCGCGACTGCGGCTAGGCGCCTCGACAGGTTGATGAAGGACCTCGACGAGGGCCGATTCCCCGAAGGCAACTAGGTCTATGGAACTCCACAAGGACTCCCGCAAGGCCTACTTCGTTGCGGCACTAGGGTGATTAGCCCGTTTCGTGTTTGATTTGCGGTATATATCTGCCTAACGTGCGAATAAGCCTGGACATTTCGTTCCGGCAATGTCTCCGAAGGGGAAGACGTGAACAAGGCCCAGCTCGTAGAAGCGATTGCCGACAAGGTCGGCGGCCGTCAGCAGGCCGCTGACGCCGTGGACGCCGTCCTGGACGCGATCGTCCGCGCCGTCGTCGCAGGCGACCGTGTTTCGGTCACCGGTTTCGGCTCGTTCGAGAAGGTCGACCGTCCGGCCCGCTACGCCCGCAACCCGCAGACGGGTGAGCGTGTTCGGGTCAAGAAGACCTCGGTGCCGCGCTTCCGCGCGGGTCAGGGCTTCAAGGACCTGGTGGCCGGCTCGAAGAAGCTCCCGAAGAACGACGTCGCCGTGAAGAAGGCGCCCAAGGGCAGCCTGTCGGGCGGTTCTTCCACCCGTACGACCGCCAAGGCCGCGGCCAAGAAGGCCACCGCCAAGAAGGCGACCGCCACCAAGAAGGCCACCGCCGCGAAGAAGACGACCGCGACGGCCGCCAAGAAGACCACGGCGACGGCGAAGAAGACCACGGCCAAGAAGGCCACCGCGACCGCCAAGAAGGCGACCGCCACGGCGAAGAAGGCCGCTCCGGCCAAGAAGGCCGCCACCACGGCGAAGAAGGCCGTGGCCAAGAAGACCGCTCCGGCGAAGAAGGCCACCGCCAAGAAGG
>NZ_JBSGZD010000477.1:0-3514 GCF_053610825.1 Streptomyces sp. NPDC054863
GGCCCCGCCCCGCACACTTCTGTCCGATCCCCTCCGCCCTCCGCCCGAAGCCGGGGCCGGAGCCGGGACCGGAGCCGGGGCCGAAGCCGGGGCCGAAGCCGGGACCGGGCGGCTAGCGCTCCGTCACCCGCAGCCGTACCTCCTGCTCCTGGTCGCCCGACGCCGTTCCCTCGTCGGACACCCCGAAGGCCGCGCCGAGGACCTCCCGCACCCGTGTCACCTCGTGCGGCCCGCCCTGGACGGTGACGGTCGCCGGCCCTGACAGCGACGCCGGCACGGGCCGCTCACCGGCCCCGCCGACCCCGCCCGCCTCACCGGCCCTGCCTGCCTCACCGGTCCTGCCTGCCCCGTCCGTCTCGAAGACCGACGTCCACACCGTCGGCCCCGCCCCGGGCGTCTCCCTCGGTACGTCGCCCGGCCCCCGGTCCGTATCGGCGAACCCGGTGGCCAGGGCCTCGAAGACGGCCCGGGCGTCCTGCGCCGGGCAGTCGGTGACAGTGACGGTTACCTGCATGATTTCCTCGCTCCACCTCGTGCGGCCGATGTACGCCGTGCCGATCGCCTCTCCGGGCAGTCGATGCCGAAACGTGTGGAACGCCCGTGCCCGCAGAGCTCGTATCACCGTATACCGGGGCAAAGACACCCACCTCTGCGCGGAGTAGGGTAATGGAAAGTTAAAGTTGATCAGTTTTGCCCGCTTCTCCGAGCTTCCATGGAGGCCCTCATGGGAACCCGCCGCTCCACCCTCCCCGGCATAGGCACCCAGTACGACTTCACCACCGAAGGCGGGCGGCACCTGTCCGTCGTCGTCCACCACGACGGCCGCCGCTTCATCGGCTTCTACGACCGGGACGACCCCGACGCGTGCCAGCAGGCGATCCCGCTCTCCCCTGACGAGGCCACCGCGCTCGCGCACCTCCTCGACGCCTCTCCGACGGACGCGGTACGCACCGACGGCATCGACCTCGTCACCGAGCACATCCCGGTGACGTCCAGGTCGCCGTACGGCGGCAAGCTCCTCGGCGACACCAAGGCCCGCTCCCGTACCGGCGCCTCGATCGTGGCCGTACTGCGCAGGACCAGCGCGCACCCGTCCCCCGAACCGGGCTTCCGGCTCGCCATCGGGGACACCCTGGTGGCGGTCGGCACCCGCGAGGGCGTGGACGCGCTCGCCGACATCATCGCGGGCGCCGCATCCGGCGCCACCGCCGACGAGGACTGAGGGCGTAGACAGCCGTGCACGACACCACCGCCCTCCTCATCGAACTCGGCGCCGTCATCCTCGCGCTGGGGATCATCGGGCGCCTGGCGGGCCGAATAGGCCTGTCCCCCATCCCCCTCTACCTCCTGGCCGGACTCGCCTTCGGCCACGGCGGGCTGATCCCCCTCGACGCGAGCGAGGACTTCACCGCCGTGGGCGCCGAGATCGGCGTCATCCTGCTCCTGCTCCTCCTCGGCCTGGAATACAGCGCGAGTGAGCTGGTCAGCAGCCTGAAGACCCAATACCCGTCCGGGATCGTCGACTTCGTCCTCAACGCGACCCCCGGCGCGGTCGCCGCCCTCGTCCTCGGCTGGGGCCCGGTCGGCGCGGTCGCCCTCGCGGGCGTCACCTGGATCTCGTCGTCCGGCGTCATCGCCAAGGTCATGACCGACCTGGGACGCCTCGGCAACCGCGAGACCCCCGTCATCCTCGGCGTCCTCGTCATGGAAGACCTCGCGATGGCGGTCTACCTCCCGCTGCTCACCGCGATGCTGGCGGGCGTCGGCCTGGCGGGCGGCAGCGTCACGCTGCTCATCTCGCTCGGCACGGTCGGTCTCGTCCTGTACGCGGCGCTGCGGCACGGCCGCGTCATCAGCCGGGCGGTCTCCTCCGACAACCCGGAGATGCTGCTCCTGGTGGTACTCGGCCTCACCGTCCTGGTCGCGGGCATCGCCCAGCAGCTCCAGGTCTCGGCTGCGGTCGGCGCCTTCCTGGTCGGCATCGCGCTGTCGGGCGAGGTCGCGGAGGGCGCGCACAAGCTGCTCGCCCCGCTCCGGGACCTCTTCGCCGCGGTCTTCTTCGTCTTCTTCGGCCTGTCGACGGACCCGGCGGACATCCCGCCCGTGCTCCTCCCGGCGCTCCTCCTCGCGATCGTCACCACGCTCACGAAGATCGGCACGGGCTGGTACGCGGCACGGCGCGCGGGCATCGGGCCGCGCGGACGGCTGCGGGCGGGCGGCACGCTGGTCGCGCGCGGCGAGTTCTCGATCGTGATCGCGGGCCTCGCGGTGGCGACCGAACCGCGGATCGGGCCGATCGCGACCGCGTACGTACTGATCCTGGTCATCATCGGCCCGCTGGCAGCCCGTTGGACGGAGCCGCTGGTCACGCGGGCGCAGGGCCGCCGCAAACCGCCGGCCGCCGGGCCGCCGAAGCTGGAGGACATGATCGCGGCGGAGTCGGCGGAGTCGGCCCAGCAGACTTCGCGGTCGTGACGGACGCGGCGGGCGCGGCGGTCGTGACGGACGCGGCGGACGTCGCCCCGGTCCCTCGATCAGACGCAATCTCAGATCCGCCCGTACCACCGACAATTGCCTAGAACTCCAAGGTCACAGAGCTGTTCGCCACTCGGCGGGCAGCTCTGTTCCATTGCGCGCCGTAGTCGAAATATTGCGATAAGTCACCGGCCTCCGGACGGTGGAGGTGAGCACTCCGCTCTCCCACACACCTCCGGAAGGACCCTCTTCATGCGCATGCCCCGGAAAGCCGGCCTCCTCGTCTCGACCGTTGTGTGCGGCGCCCTCGCCCTGGGCACCGCGGGCCCGGCATTCTCGGCCGCCAGTAACCCGACCACGGCCGCAAAGGCCGCCGCTCCGGTGCCCGCCCCGGTACCCGGAGCGGATGCGCTCCTCGCGCAGACGAAGACGCTGGGCGACGCCGGTGGCGTCCTCACGCCGGTCACCGACCTGGTGACCGCGGTGCTCAAGGCGAAGGACGGCAAGCTGTCCCCCGAGGAAGCGACCAAGCTCGCCGCACCGGTCAAGGAGGCGCTGGACAAGCTCGCCAAGGCAGCCCCCGCACCCAAGGCCCACGCCCCTGTCGACCTGAAGGCGCAGGCGGCCGCGGAACTCCAGGCCAAGGTCACCGCGCTCCTCGCGGCGGTCGCGAAGGGCGATGTGAAGGCGATCGCCGCCGGGGTCACCGCGGTCCTCACCGCCACCGTGAACGTCCTGGTCACCATCGTGCTCGGCGGCGGCCTCCCGGCCCCGGACCTCAAGGGCCTCCCGAAGCTCCCGACGCTCCCGGGCGTTCCCGCGGTGCCGGCACTTCCCGTGACGCCGCCGGCGCTGCCCGCCACGCCGGCTCTGCCCGCGACGCCCGCGCTGCCCGCGACGCCGGCCCTGCCCGCGGCGCCCGCACTGCCCGCCGCACCGGCAGCACCCGCAGCACCCGCGCTGCCCGCGGCGCCCGCGGTGCCGGGCGTCTAGAACCGACCGGCTCGGCAACACAGCAGCACCTACGGAGAAGAAGGCC
>NZ_JBSGZD010000478.1:0-3489 GCF_053610825.1 Streptomyces sp. NPDC054863
GACCGGGACGTCCCGGTCCGGCCCACCGCCGTGCACGCCTTTCCGCTGCGTGCGCCTCCCGCCGCGCACGCGCTATCCGTGCCACGACCTCCACAGCGCCGCGTACGCGCTATCCGTGCCACGACCTCCACAGCGCCGCGTACGCCCCGTCGGCCGCCACCAGCTCCTCGTGGCTGCCCAGTTCCGTGATCCGTCCTTCCTCGACGACCGCGATCACGTCCGCGTCGTGCGCCGTGTGCAGGCGGTGTGCGATCGCGATCACCGTCCGGCCGTCCAGCACCCGGGCGAGCGACCGTTCCAGGTGGCGAGCCGCGCGCGGGTCCAGCAGCGACGTCGCCTCGTCGAGCACCAGCGTGTGCGGGTCCGCCAGGACCAGCCGGGCCAGGGCGATCTGCTGGGCCTGCGCGGGGGTCAGGGAGAGCGCGCCCGAGCCGACCTCCGTGTCGAGCCCCGACTCCAGGTCCCGCGCCCACCCGTCCGCGTCCACCGCGCCCAGTGCCGCCCACAGTTCGGCGTCGTCGGCAGCGGTGCGGGCGAGCCGCAGGTTGTCCCGGAGCGAGCCCACGAAGACGTGGTGCTCCTGGTTGACCAGCGCCACGTGCGAGCGGACCCTCTCTGCCTGCATACGGGCCAACTCGGCTCCACCCAGGGTGAGTTCACCCGTACGCGGTGCGTAGATGCCCGCCATCAGCCGGCCCAGCGTCGACTTGCCCGCCCCCGAGGGGCCGACCAGTGCGACCCGGGTGCCGGGGGCCACGTCGAGCGACACCTGGTGCAGGACGTCGACCCCCTCGCGGTATCCGAAGTGCACGTCGTCGGAGCGCAGTCGGCGTCCGTCCGGCGTCACCGACTCGTCGCCCGCGTCCGGCTCGATGTCCCGTACGCCCACCAGCCGGGCCAACGACACCTGTGCGACCTGGAGTTCGTCGTACCAGCGCAGGATCAGGTTCACCGGGTCGACCAGCATCTGGGCGAGCAGCGCACCCGTCGTCAGCTGCCCGACGGTCAGCCAGCCCTGCAGCACGAAGACGCCGCCGATGACGACCGACGCGCAGAGGATGGTCATGTGGGTGACGTTGATGACGGGGAAGAGGACCGTGCGGAGCCACATCGTGTAGTTCTCCCACGCGGTCCACTCCTTGATCCGCTGCTCGGAGAGCGCCACCCGCCGGGTGCCGAGGCGGTGCGCCTCGACGGTGCGGCCCGCGTCGACCGTCTCGGCGAGCATCGCCGCGACCGCCGCGTACCCCGCCGCTTCCGAGCGGTATGCCGACGCCGCCCGGTTGAAGTACCAGCGGCAGCCCACGATCAGCACCGGCAGCGCCACCAGCACGGCGAGGGCCAGGGGCGGCGCGGTCGCCGTCAGGCCGGCGATCAGCAGCAGCGCCCACACCACGCCGATGGCGAGCTGCGGCACCGCCTCCCGCATCGCGTTGGCGAGCCGGTCGATGTCGGTGGTGATGCGGGAGAGCAGGTCACCGGTGCCGGCCCGTTCCAGGACGCCGGGCGGCAGCCCCACCGCGCGGACCAGGAAGTCCTCGCGCAGATCGGCGAGCATCTCCTCGCCGAGCATCGCGCCGCGCAGTCTGGTCTGCCCCACGAACAGCGCCTGGACGAGCAGGGCTGCGGCGAACAGTCCCGCCATCAGCCCGAGGCGGAGGTCCTCCGTGCCCGCCGTCAGGTCCTCGATCACATCGCCCAGCAGGTACGGACCCACCATCGACGCGACGACCGAGAGGGTGTTGAAGGCGATCAGGACGAGGAACGCCGTACGGTGCCTGCGCAACAGCGTGACCACGTAGGACCGCACGGTCGCGGGACTGCCGACCGGCAGCGTGGTCGCCGACTCGGGGGCCGCCGGGTCGTGGTCCGGGGGCGCGACCCCGACCCTGGGGGGCCGGGATGCGCCCTTGCCGAGAGTCGCGCTCATGCCGGTTCCTCGATCTCTTCGCATGCCTTCAACCGGTGTACTTCTGCGGCCAGGGAGGCCTCTTCGTCGGTCTCGCGCGTCACGACCGCCCGGTAGCGGGGCTCGGTGTGCAGCAGCTCGCGGTGCTCGCCGACCGCGACGACCTCTCCCTCGTGGACGAACACGACACGTTCCGCTTGGTCGAGCAGCAGCGGGGAGGAGGCCAGGACCACGGTCGTAGAGCCGGCCCTGAGCCGTTGGACACCCGCTGCCACCCGGGCTTCGGTGTGCGAGTCGACGGCCGACGTCGGCTCGTCCAGGACCAGCACCTCGGGATCGGTCACCAACGACCGTGCCAGCGCCAGACGTTGGCGCTGTCCGCCGGAGAGCGACCGGCCGCGTTCGGTGATCCGGGTGTTCATCGGATCGCCGTCGGTGTCGACCGAGGCCTGGGCGAGCGCCGCGAGCACGTCCGTGCACTGCGCCGCCTCCAGGGCGTCCTCGGCGGACACGTCCCCCGACGCCGGTACGTCGAGCAGCTCGCGCAGCGTCCCCGACAGCAGCACCGGATCCTTGTCCTGCACGAGGACACAGGCGCGTGCGGCGGCCAGCGGCAGCCCGTCCAGGTCGACCCCGCCGAGCTGTACGGAACGCACCTTCCGGGTCCCGTCGCCGGACGGCGCCTGCTCGTCCGCAGGATGCCCGCCGAGGCGGTCGGCCAGCCGGCCCGCCACGTCCGGGTCGCCGCACACGACGGCCGTGAAGACGCCCGCAGGGGCGAGCAGCCCGGTCACCGGGTCGTACAGGTCGCCGGTGGGGGACTGCGCCACGTCGAGGCCGTCGCCCGGCGCCGTGCGGCGCAGGGCGAGAACCCGGGCCGCGCGCTTCGCGGACGGCTTGGAGAAGGAGTACGCCATCGCGATCTCCTCGAAGTGCCGCAGCGGGTACATCAGGAGCGTCACCGCGCTGTAGACCGTGACCAGTTCGCCGACCGTCACCGTGCCCTGCCGTGCGAGCGTCGCCCCGTACCAGACCACACCCACCAGGAGCAGTCCCGGCAGCAGCACCTGCACCGCCGCGATCAGCGCCCACATGCGGGCACTGCGCACGGCGGCCTTCCTGACCTCCTGCGAAGCCTCGCGGTAGCGGCCCAGGAACAGCTCCTCGCCGCCGATGCCGCGCAGCACGCGCAGGCCCGCGACGGTGTCGGAGGCCAGCTCCGTCGCCCTGCCCGCCTTCTCGCGCTGCTCGTCGGCGCGCCTGGTCGCCTTCGGCAGCAGCGGCAGTACGGCGAGGGCCAGTGCCGGGACGCCGATCGCGACGACCACGCCGAGCGCGGGCTGGTAGACCACCAGGCCGACGCAGACGACCACCAGTGCGAGCAGGGCCGCCGCGAACCGCGACAGCGCCTCGACGAACCAGCCGATCTTCTCGACGTCACCCGTCGACACGGCCACCACTTCGCCCGCCGCGACCCGGCGGGTGAGCGCCGCGCCCAGCTCGGCCGTCCTGCGGGCCAGCAGTTGCTGGACGCGGGCGGCGGCGGTGATCCAGTTCGTCACGGCGACGCGGTGCAGCAT
>NZ_JBSGZD010000479.1:0-3444 GCF_053610825.1 Streptomyces sp. NPDC054863
GGGCCGACCTCATCAGGGCGGCCCGGCCCCGTACGTACGGCATGCGGACGCGCCCGCTCCGGCGCGCTCACTCCTGGGTGCTCCTGGGTGAGCTCACTCCTGGGTGAGGAGCCCCTCCCGCAGCCTCTTCGTGATGCGGGTCAGCAGCCGGGACACCTGCATCTGGGACACGCCCAGTTCGTCGCCGATCTGCGACTGCGTCATCTCCGCGCCGTACCGCATGCTCAGGATCTGCTTGTCGCGCTCGTCGAGTTCGTCGATGAGCGGCTTCAGCGCCTGGACGTTCTCCACGATCTCCAGGTCGGAGTCGGTGTCGCCGAGGCGGTCGGCGAGGGTCTGCGCACCGGAATCCGCACCGTCGTCGAGAGGAATGTCGATGGATCCCGCGGTATAGCCGTTGGAGGCGACCAGGCCCTCGACGATCTCGTCCTCCGCCATGTCGAGGTAGGCGGCGAGCTCGGCGGTGGTGGGTGCGCGGTCGAACTGCTGGAACAGCACGTCGTTCGCCTTCGCGAGGTCTATCCGCAGCTCCTGGAGACGCCGCGGCACGTGCACCGACCAGCTGGTGTCCCGGAAGAACCGCTTGATCTCACCGACGATGCACGGCATGGCGAAGGTCGCGAACTCGACCTCGCGGGTCAGCTCGAACCGGTCGATGGCCTTGATCAGACCGATCGTGCCGACCTGGACGATGTCTTCCATCTGGTCGGACCGGTTGCGGAAGCGGGTGGCCGCGTACTTCACGAGCGCGAGGTTGAGCTCGATCAGGGTGTTGCGGGCGTACTGGTACTCGTGCGTGCCCTCCTCAAGGACGGCGAGCCGTGCGAAGAAGATCCTCGACAGTTCGCGGGCGTCCTTCGGGGCTACCTCCGCCGGAGACTCCACGTACGGAAGTTCCCGCTCCGCGGGTGCGGTCCCGGTCACTTCGTACATGGTTCCAGTCGGGACTGCGGTCGCCATGGACACGGTGTCCTCCCCTTCATCGGTGTATCAACTGCAAGGGCGCGTGTACCCGGAAGGATGCTTGTCATTCGTGCTCACACACCGACAATTTATTCAACACCACCTTCACATCCGGGGTTTACGCTTCCTCCTCAACTCACCGCACTCCGCCCACGGTGTCCTTGCCCGTCAGCGTCCCACCCGAGAAGCACAACCGGTAGGCGTCGTCGGACATCAACCGGGTGCTGTAGTACACGCACTCCTCGCCGGGGGGCTCGGCCGGCGCCCCGTCCGGCGCCCCGTCCCGGGTGAACGCGGGCAGCGCCTCCTCCACCGCGCCGCGCGCCCCGCCCACCACCAGCCGGTCGTACCCCTCCCGGTCCAGCACGGAGAAGACGGAACTGATCAGGGCGACGGGGACCATGACCAGGAGGATCCCGGCCAGCACGGCGAGCGGCGCCAGCACGATCTGCCGGAGCCTCCCCCGCACCTGCTCCCTGGCCCGCGCCAGCTCCCGTGCGGACACCGTGGGATACGGGTCACCGGCCGGCCGGGGCGCCGCTCCCGCGGTGACGGGGAGCCGGACGGCGACCTCGAACCCCCCGTCGGGCACGTGACCGGCACGCAGGGTGCCGCCCGCGAGCCGCACCCGCTCGTCGAGGCCGACCAGCCCGGTGCCGCCGGAGGCCACTTCGGGGGCCGAAACCCCGTGGGCGGCAGGGCCGTTGACGACGGTGACGTCCAGGAAGCCGCCGTCCCGGACGACCGCGACGCGTATCCGGGCCCCGGGGGCGTGCTTGGCCGCGTTCGTCAGGGACTCCTGGACGACACGGTGCACGGCGTGCCCCACCATGGGCGGCAGCCCCGCGGGCTCGCCCTCCTGCTCCAGTACGACGTCGATGCCGGAGGCCCGCGCCCGCTCGACGACGGCCTCCGGGGTGGCCGCGGCCCCGGTCGCCCCCTCCGCCCCCTCGTCGTCGGTGCGCAGTACACCGATGATTTCCCGCAGCCGTCCGGTCGCCGCGGCGGCGGCCTCCCGCAGTTCACCGACGGCGGCCTGCTGCCGGGCGTCCAGGGTGCGGTCGACCTGAAGCGCCGCCGCCTGCACGGCGAGCAGGGTCAGGTCGTGTCCCAGGGAGTCGTGCATGTCGCTCGCCATCCGGGCCCGCTCGCGCATCCGGGTGCGGTCGGCGACGGCCTTCTGCTCGCGCTCCATCCGGTCGGCGAGCCGCCACCCGGCACTCACCAGGTCCGCGTACTGCCCACGCCAGCGGCCGAGCAGCCACGGCAGTCCCATGCACAGGAGCAGCATGAGCAGTTGCGAGGGCCAGGCCCACAGATCGCGCACCAGCACGCACACCGGCAGCCCCGCCAGGGCCACCGCCCCGAAGAAGCGTACGGCGGGCCGGACTTGGGGAGCCCGGACCCCCGCGAGGTAGGCCATGGCCACGAGTGCGGGCAGGAAGGGCAGCGTGAGCAGCTCGACGTCCCGTACGAGATTCAGCGCCAGCGGCACGGGAAGCACCGCCAGCGGCCACCGCCGCCCGGCCCCGACTGCCACGGCCAGCAGCAGAACCCCGACGGCCGCCGCCGGCCCGGTCTGCACGTGCCGGCTTGCCTCCTCCACGACGGGCGGCGCACTGAGCACCAGCCAGAGCCCGAGGTCGTACAGGCGGGCCCGCCAGGCCGGGCCGGCCCACCGGAACTGCTGGGCCCGCAGGCCGAGTTGGTTGCCGTTCATGGCTCCAGCTTGGCCGATCTTCCGGCCCTGCGCCCCTGACAAAAGTCATGAACGCCACTTGCGGGCAAGGGCACCGCCAGAACACCCCTCGCCCCGCCCCCTCACTGCTCCGGAACGAGCCCCGCCTCATACGCGAGGATCGCCGCCTGCACCCGGTTCTTGAAGTCGAGCCGGGCCAGGATCTGGCTGACGTACGCCTTCACGGTCCCCTCGACGACGTGCAGCCGCCGGGCGATTTCCGCGTTGGAGAGGCCCGCGCCGACCAGGGCGAGCACGTCGCGCTCCCGGCCGGTGAGTTCCCCGACCCGGGCGCGGGCACTGGCCTGCTTGCCCAACTGCCCTGTCCCCAGGTGCGTGAGGACGCGCCGGGCGACGCTCGGCGAGAGGTACGCGCCGCCTTCGGCGACGGCCTGGACCCCGGCGATCAGTTCGCGCGGGTCCCCCGACTTGAGGACGAACCCGGCCGCCCCCGAGCCGAGCGCGCTCGCGATGTACTCGTCCTCGGAGAACGTCGTCAGCATCATGACCGCCGTCTCCGGCAGCACCCGCCGCAGTTCCTCGGCCGCCCGCAGTCCGTCGACCTTCGGCATCCGGATGTCGAGGAGGCAGATGTCGGGCCGGTGTTTCAGGGCGAGTTCGACGGCCTCGTGCCCGTCACCCGCCTCGGCAACGACCTCGATGTCGTCCGCCGAGGAGAGGATGGCGCCCACCCCGGCCCTGATCATCGCCTCGTCGTCCGCCAGCAGTACCCGGATCATTCC
>NZ_JBSGZD010000480.1:0-3390 GCF_053610825.1 Streptomyces sp. NPDC054863
CCCCCGGATCATGGTCAACAAGGGGGGGAAGTCATGCCGGTCCCGGAGGCCGGAAGCTCCGTTGCGGAGCCAACGAAAACGGTAATGGGGGGGGGTTGCCCGGGCCGGACTGCCCGAATCGCTGCCCGCTGCCCGGTCCGTCCACACCCCACAGGTATCGTCGGAACCGCATCGCGCACCTGCCGCGTCCTGTCGCGGCAGCGTGCCGTCGCACCACCCGCACCGCACCCGTGGAGACCCCCATGTCCGGCAGCCCGTCCGCCGCCCGCCGTACCGTCCTCAAGGGCGCCGCACTCGCCGGGGCCGCCGGGCTCGGCGCCGCCGCCTGTTCCACCGAGTCCAAGCTCGGGCACGCCGAGAACCCGACCCCCACCGCCCCGGTCGCCCTCGGCGACGCGTCGGCCGTGCCGGTCGGCGGGTCCAAGCTGTACCGCGAGCAGCGCCTCGTCGTGAGCTGCCCGGCCAAGGGGGAGTACAAGGCCTTCAGCGCCCAGTGCACCCACGCCGGCTGCGTACTGGACAAGGTCGAGGTGAACGAGGGCAACTGCCCCTGCCACGGCAGCCGCTTCGACACCACCACCGGCAAGGCGCTCAAGGGCCCGGCCACCGCTCCGCTGCCCGCGGTCCCGGTCAAGGTCGAGAACGGCAAGCTGATCGCGGGCCCGGACGCCTGAGCAGGACCCCCGCAGCAAGCAGCAAGCAGCACGCAGTAAGCAGCAAGCAACACGCAGCGCCGGGGCTACTCCCAGTCCCAGTCCACCCCGAGGATCCCCGGCCGCACCCCCTGCTGCACGAAGTGCACCGTGCCGTGCCGCCCGCTCAGCGTGAGGTCCTGCCGCTCCGTTCTCGGAGCACCGGCCGTCGCCTGGGCGAAGCGGCGGCACCGCACGGGCAGCGCCGCCTCGTCGAAGTGCACCTGCAGCACGTACTGCCCGCCCGCGAAGCTGAACCCGCGCACGTACTCGCCGCACGGCCCGCCGGTGCCGTCCTCGAACCCGTACTCGAAGAAGTACGTGTCCCCGGCCCGCAGCCGCGCGTCGAAGAGCATCTCCGCGACCACAAGACCGGTCTCCCGGTGCCACCGCACCCGCCCGGTACGGCAGTTCTCCCCGGCCCGCACCTCCACCCGGGACGGATCGCAGCCCGGGTCGCCGTGGTGCACGGCCAGATAGCGGTCGACGCCGTCCCGGTGCGCGCGCACCACGTGCTGCGAGGCGCGTCCCACCAACTGCCGGTCGGGCCCGATGCGTACCCGCTCGTGATGGCCGACGGTGTGCAGGCCGCCGTCGACCGGGGACTCCAGCTCGGACAGCAGCAGTTCCACCGAGCCCGACGCCTCGACCAGGGCCCGGTAGGCGCGCGCCGCCGGCCGCTCCTGTTCGTTCCCCGCGTCCATCAGCAGCAGCCGGATCAGCGACTCGGGAGGCAGCCGCAGCACGCCCTCCAGCTCTCGTACGGCACGAAGCGACTCGGCCCGCTGCGGGCGCCGCGCCCCCTGCTGCCAGTAACTCAGGCTGGTCACCCCGACCTTGACGCCCCGGTCCGCCAGATGGTGCTGCACCCGCTGGAGCGGCAGCCCGCGCACCGTGAGCGCGGCCCGCAGTGCCAGATGGAACGGCCCCGTCCGTAGCAACTGCTCCAGGTCGGCGTGGACCGGCGAGAGGGTGTCGGCTTCCGGTGTCGGGTGCTGCCGCATCACGGCTCCTGGGGTGGCAGTGAACATTCACGGAGGCGGACCGCACCGGCGTGCCGCCGTCGGCGAAGCGGGCTGGTGGGCGGGAAGCGGGCCGTTCACATCCCGGCCACCGCGTTCACAGCACCGCGTCACCCCGCATTGAAGCGGGTTGACCTGCACTCGACAACACCCGATGCTCCTCAGCAGCGTCCGGACGCGCTCCTCCATTCACCCCCCGCCTCGGGAGGACCGCGATGCGCGATCGAAGCAGTACCCATCCCCGAAAGAACCTCAGACGGCTCTCCCCGGCCGTCCTCACCGCAGCGCTGCTGCTCGCCGTCCCCACGGCGACGGCGACCGCAGCACCCGCCCAGGACGACCCGACGGCCCGCTCCCAGCAGGCCGGGGCCGCCCAGGGCCGGTCCGCGGCCCAGGCTCCGCTCCTCGCCGCCAAGCGCCTCAACATCACGATGCAGGCCCAGGAGAAGACCAACTGGTGCTGGGCCGCGGGCGGCAACACCATCGCCACCTGGTTCGGCAAGAACTACAGCCAGAACCAGTTCTGCAACGCCGCCTTCGGCCGCAACCAGAACACCACCTGCCCCAACAACCAGGCCACCCTCGGCAACGTCCAGAACGGCCTCTCCTGGGCGGGCGTCAACCCCGGCTCGTACGTGACCGGATGGCTGCGCTACCCGACGGTCCAGACCGAGATATCCGCCGACCGCCCCGTCGAGACCCGCATCCAGTGGTCCAGCGGCGGCGGCCACATGCACGTCATCTACGGCTACGACACGGCCAGCAGCTGGGTCTACTGGGGCGACCCGTGGAAGAGCAGCAGCCGCTACAACTGGGGCTCGCACGACTGGTACGTGAACAACAACGAGTTCTCCTGGACCCACTCGCTCTACAAGATCGGGGCGTGACGCGATGACCCTCCACGGCATGACCAGACACGTCGGATCCGCCGCCGTCGCCGGCGTCGCCGCCACCCTCGTCCTGGGCCTCGCCGGCCAGGCGGGCGCCGCCGAGAACCCCGTCGCTCCCGCCCAGAAGGCCGCCGCCCACAAGGCGGCGACCGCCCCCGCGACCCTCGACACCCTGTCCCGCTTCTTCGCCCGCGACGGAGCCGTCGCCCGCAGCGCCGCCGCCCCGCGCGTGCAGGAGGCGACGGTCCCCGTCCACACGCTGTCCGCCGAGTTCGTCGCGGGCAAGAAGGGCGCCCCGGTCTCCCGGCTCGACTTCCTGGCGGCCACCGCCCTCTCCTCGGACGGCCAGAAGGCGTCCCTGTGGATGGCACCGGCACCTCAAGAGGGCACCGGGAAGACCGCCTGGAAGGTGGTCAACATCGCCACCGGCGACGACGAGACCCGCTACGCCGCGGACGGCGCCCGCAAGCTCCCCGGCGGCACCGTCTTCCGCGAACCGCAGACCGACGCCTGGTACGTCCACGACGGCGCGCGCGTGCTGCCCCTCGACGACGACGCGACCCGCGCCGTCGGGGCCGAGGGCGCCACCCTCGCCGCGTACCAGAACCGCGTCCACCAGGCGTACGGCGACAAGCTCCCCGGCAGCGCCTACGCCAAGCAGGGCAAGGCGGGCGGTTACGGCGCCCCCCCCCCGGCCCCCCCCCCCGCCCCAGCCCCCCCCGCCCCCGCGGGGCCCCGGGCGGCCCCCGGCGCCCCCCCCGCCCCACCCCCCCCCGGGGCCCCCCC
>NZ_JBSGZD010000481.1:0-3383 GCF_053610825.1 Streptomyces sp. NPDC054863
CCCCTTATCCGTGTCCGGGGGCGGGTGTACGTTCTGGTCAGTGCACCCTCCACGAAAGGCAGTGACACGTGTCAACAACGGAGACCGCGACCGGTCGGCTCGTCGTCCAAACCACCTCGGGAGCCGTGCGCGGCACCGTCCGGCGCGCCTGCCGCGCCTGGCTCGGCGTCCCGTTCGCACAGCCGCCGGTGGGCGGGCTGAAGTGGCGGGCACCGCGGCCCGTGCTGCCCTGGGAGGGCGTGCGCGAGGCGACGGATTTCGGCCCCGCCGCCGTACAGCTGCCGCGCTTCGACCCGACGGAGCCGCCGTACGAGGGAGACAGTGAGGACTGCCTCTATCTGAACGTCTTCTCCCCGGCAGCCCCGGCAGCCGACGGCGCCCGTCGCCCGGTCCTGGTCTGGATCCACGGCGGCGGCTTCATGTTCGGCACCGGCAAGGATTACGACGGATCGGTCCTCGCGGAGCGCGGCGACGTGGTCGTGGTGACCCTGAACCACCGGCTCAGTTCCTGGGGCTTCCTGCACCTCGCGGGCGTCGACCCGGCCGTGGCCGACTCCAACGTGGGCGTACGGGACCAGGTCGCGGCCCTGGAGTGGGTGCGCGACAACATCGCGGCCTTCGGCGGCGACCCCTCCCGCGTCACGCTCGTCGGCGAGTCGGCGGGCGGCATGAGCGTCGGCACCCTGCTCGGAGTGCCCGCCGCGCGCGGCCTCTTCCACGGCGCGGTGCTGCTCAGCGGCAGCGCGGCCGAGCAGCGGGACGCCGCGACCGGTACGGCCGCAGCACAGGCGCTCCTGGCGCGCCTGGGCATCCCGGAGTCGGAGGCGGGCCGGCTGCGCGACGTACCCGTGGACGAACTGCGCACCGCCACCGGGGAGTTGGCGGTTGCGGGAGGCCACGACGGCGAGCAGGGCATCCCGTTCCTGCCGGTCGTCGACGGCGACCTCATCCCGGACGTACCGCTGAGGGCCGTCGCGGACGGCGCCGTCGCCGATGTGCCGCTGCTCGTGGCGTACTGCCGAGACGAGATGGCGATCTTCACCTTCATGGGCGACGACAACCCGATCACCCGGTCCCTGGAGGCAGCCGTCGGCGAGGCGGACTGGGCCGAACTGCTGCGCCGCTACGAGGAGTTCACGCCCGAGGGTGCGTCCGCCGGAGGCAGTGCACGCAAGACGCTCCTCGGCGACGCGATGTTCACGATGCCGTCGGTACGCATCGCCGAGGCGCAGGTACGAGCCGGTGGCCGCGTGTGGATGCACCGCTTCGACCACCGGCCGCCCATGGCGCCGTACGACCTCCTCGGCCCCACCCACGCCGCGGACGTCCCGTGCCTGTGGAGCCGCGAGCCGTCCTTCGACCTGGCCTCGCTGAGCGGCAGGCCGGCGGACGGCTTCATGGACATGAGCGAGGCGGACCGGGCGGCGTCGGCGGCGCTCCAGGACGCGGTGCTCTCGCTGGTGCGCGACGGCCGGCCGAGCCTCCCGCAGGGGCCCGAGTGGCCCGCGTACGACGAGGAGTCCCGCGCCCAGATGCTGATCAAGGCCCAGCCGGAACTGGCGCTCGACCCGACGGGGGAGCGGCGCGAGGCGTGGAACGGGCTGCGGAGGGGCTGACGTCGGCGGCCGTCCCTGTGGTGTGGTGCGGCCGGGTGTCTCGTTACGGTGGGCCGGGCCCGGACAGTCCCCGGCCCACCGCGACGTACTCCAGGAGGCCGCCCGATGCCCTTTCCGTACCCGCTCACCGCACCGTACGACCAGGGCCTGCTCGACGTCGGTGACGGCAACCGCATCCACTGGGAGGTCTCCGGCAACCCCGAGGGCAAGCCCGCCGTCGTCGTGCACGGCGGCCCCGGTTCGGGGAGCTCCCCGAGCAACCGGAAGTCCTTCGACCCCGACCGCTACCGCCTCGTCCTCTTCGACCAGCGCGGCTGCGGCCGCAGCATCCCGCACGTCGCGGACCCGGCGACGAGCCTGGAGCACAACACCACGCCCCACCTGGTCGCCGACATGGAGAAGCTGCGCCAACATCTGGGGATGGAGAAGTGGTTGCTGTTCGGCGGGTCGTGGGGATCGACCCTGATCCTGGCGTACGCGCAGGCGCACCCGGGGCGGGTCAGCGAGATCGTCCTGGCGGGGGTGACCATGACGCGCCGCTCGGAGACCGCGTGGCTGTACGGGGGAGCGGGGCGCTTCTTCCCGGAGGCGTACGACAGGTTCCGGGCCGGGGTGCCGGAGGAGGAGCAGGGTGACCTGGTCGCCGCCTACGCGCGGCGGGCATCCAGCCACGACCTGGCGGTACGGGACCGGGCGGTGGCCGACTGGTGTGCGTGGGAGGACGCGGTGCTGGGCCTTGAACCGGACGCCCCGCGGGCGAATCCGTACAGCGACCGGCCTTCCGAAGGGCGGATCTCGCTGGTGCGGATCGCCTCGCACTACTTCTCCCACGGGGCGTGGCTGGAGGAGGGCGAACTGCTGCGCGGCGCACACCGGTTGGCCGGCATCCCGGCGGTGCTGGTCCAGGGCCGCCACGACCTGGCGGGACCGCCGCACACCGCGTGGGAGCTGGCACGGGCGTGGCCGGGGGCGGAGCTGACGATCTCCGGGGACTCGGGCCACACGGGAGGGGCGGGGATGCGGGAGGTGCTGGGCGAGGCGCTGGAGCGGTTCGCGCGGTAGTCGCGGCCCTCAACCCTCGCCGCCTCGATGTCGCCCGGATGGCGCAGCGCGCCGTCCGGGCGACGCACACCGGCGGCCCCCGGACGCCCACAGCGCGCCCCTTCGAGCCGTTGTAGGGGGAATTCGCCCATGGAACCATCGAAAAGTCCGGGGGAAAAGGACAGGGGCAATGTCGAGGGAGTTCCTCTGTGCAGACGTGCGACAGCACGGAAACGAAGGGGAATTCTGTGCGGGCGCACACATCGGGACGGGGCGCGGTGCTGCGCCGGTGTGCGGTTCGGCTCGACGGGGTGAATTGGGTGTTCCACACGATGGAGGCAAGGATGAAGCGCAGATTGTCCGCGGTGTTCGCGACCCTGGCGGTCGGAATCACACTCCTGGCGGCGCCGGCGAGTGCCCAGATCCGTTCCGCCGACGACTGGCATCTCAACCCCGCCGGTGTCTTCCAGACCGAGTACGACTGCGTGGTCGCCGGGCAGACCGGCTATCTCGGCGGTGCGTGGAAGGATTTCCGGTGCGAATACGTGGGCCTTGGCTGGCGGATGTGGGTCCTGACCTAGGGTCCGACCGCGAACGGGACGAATGGCGACCGAGCCAGGCCACGGTCCGGTGCGGCGATGACGGTGGCGGTGGGCCGGACCGGGACGTCCCGGTCTGGCCCACCGCCGTGCCCGCCTTTCCGCTGCGTGCGCCTCCCGCCGCGCC
>NZ_JBSGZD010000482.1:0-3371 GCF_053610825.1 Streptomyces sp. NPDC054863
CGGTGGCGCCGCCTCGTGTCGTCGTACCGCGGGAGAGCGGGAGAGCGGGAGAACGGGAGAGCGGGAGCCGGCTCAGACGGCCACGGTGGCGGTCACGTAGCGGACGGGGACGTCGATCAGGACGGGCCCGCCGTCGGTGCGCAGCGCGTCGAGCGAGGAGATCAGCCGGGCGCGCAGCGCCGCCGCCTCGGCCTCGGGCAGGTGCTGCCACAGCAGCCGCATGCCCTGGGTGTGCGACCAGTCCACCCACGCCTCACCGGACGCGGCGGTCATGTGCACGTTCTCGTCGGTGATCTCCACCCCGGTGAAACCGGCCTTCTCCAGAGCGGCCGTCAGGTCCGCCGGGTCCTCCAGCCAGGAGTGCAGCTGACGGCGCAGCTGGTCGGGGTGCCAGGCCGCCGGCAGGTGCTCCAGGAGCGAGAGCGGAATCAGCTCGGTGAACAGCGGCGGCAGGAACGGGAAGGTGTCCCGGGTGAAGACGGGACTGGTGAACGCGATACGGCCGCCCTCGGCCAGCAGTCCGGCGTACCGGGCGAGCGCCGCCCGGGCGTCGGGCAGGAAGATCACGCTGTAGCTGCCGAGCACCAGGTCGAAGGAGCGGGCCGGCAGATCGGGGTGCTCGCCGTCCATCACCCGCAGCTCGACGTTGCCGATGCCCTGCCGGGCGGCCTCCCGGCCGGCCTCCTCGATCATCGCCGCCGCGATGTCGATGCCCAGCGCGGACCCCTCCGGGCCGACCTCCCGGGCCGCGGGCAGCAGGGTCGCGCCCAGGCCGCAGCCGACGTCCAGCAGCCGCTGCCCCGGCTTCGGCTCCGAGAGCTCCACCAGCCGCTTGCCCATCGGCGTGAAGAATTCCACGCCCAGCCGGTCGTAGGTCGCCGCGGCCCCGTTGAAGGCATCGGTGACTTTCGTCTTGTACAACGCGGTATCCACATTCAGCTCCGGGTCTACGCGGTCGGATGGGGTCGCACGGGGAAGAAGCACTGCAATCCCCATTTTGGGCACCGCACCACGGGCCGCACTGGAGAGCGCGTCGAGGGCCGCTGGACACCGCCTCGTTGTTGCGCATTCGCCTCTTGCCCAGGTTTACCCGTGCTCCCAGAATGCTCCTGACACCCCAGTGGAGGGAATGCGATGAGCAGTCAGAAGGACGCGATACGCCGGATGATAGAGGCGTACAACACCGGTAATACGGACGATGTCGCCGAGTTCATTCACCCCGAATACCTCAATCCGGCTTCCCTGGAGCACATGGACCTGCGGGGCCCCGACTCCTTCGCGATGGCCGTCAAGTGGCTGCGGATGACGTTCTCCGAGGAGGCCCGCCTCGACGAGGTGCTGCTGGAGGAGCGCGGCGAATGGGTGCGCGCCCACCTCGTCCTGTACGGCCGTCACGTGGGCAACCTCGTGGGCATGGCGCCGACCGGCCGCCGGTTCTCCGGCGAGCAGATCCACCTGATCCGCTTCGTCGACGGCAAGATCCGCGACCACCGGGACTGGCCCGACTACCAGGGCACCTACCGCCAGCTCGGCTCGCCGTGGCCCGAGCCGACCGGCTGGAGGGACTGACCGATGATTCTCGTCACCGGAGCGACGGGCAAGGTCGGCCGCGAGGCCGTCGAACAGCTCGTGGGCCTGGGCCACCAGGTCCGGGCGCTCAGCAGGAAGCCCGAGGAGGCCAACCTCCCGGCGGGGGTCGAGGTCGTGGCGGGCAGCCCCGCCGACCCCGCGTCCCTGACCGCGGCCTTCGACGGGGTGGACCGCGCCCTGGTCGTCCTGTCGGGCGACGTGGCGGGCGAGGCCCGCAACGTGGCCGCAGCCGCCCGCGAGGCCGGCGCCGCACACCTGGTGCTGCTCTCCTCGGCCGGCGTCCTGCACCCGCTGCCGCACGGCATCGCCGACGAGCACCGGGCGGCCGAGGAGGCGATCACCGCGTCGGGCGTCGCCACCACGTTCCTGCGCCCGGGACCCTTCCACGCCAACACGTCCTGGTGGATCAGGACGGTCCGGGAGAGCGGCGCCGTGCGCTGCTGGATCGGCAACACCCCCGGTGCGCCCGTCGACGAGTACGACATCGCCTCCGTCGCCGTCGTCGCACTCACCCAGGACGGCCACCGCGGTGCGTCGTACGTCCTGACGGGCGGCGAAGTCCTCACCTCAGAGGAGCAGGCCCGCATCCTCGGCGAGGTCCTCGGCCGGGAACTGGAGTTCTCCGTGGCCCCCGAGGACGAGGTCGTCGAGGTCTTCACCGGCCTCACCGGTGACCGCGAGGCCGCCGTCACCAACGTCGCCGCCCTGCGCAGCCCCGAAGTGCCCTGGGCAAAGCCCACCACTGCCGTACGGGACCTGACCGGCCGCGACCCGCGCCCCTACCGGGCCTGGGCGGCCGACAACGCCGCACTCTTCCGCTGAACCTCCGAGAGGGACACCTACCGATGACCGAGACGAACCGCACCGTCCTGGTGACCGGCGCGACCGGCCAGCAGGGCGGCGCCACCGCCCGCGAGCTGGTGCGGCGCGGCCGGGACACGGTCGCGCTGGTGCGCGACCCGCAGTCGAAGGCGGCCCGTGCCCTCACCGGTCTCGGTGTGCGCCTGGTCCAGGGCGACCTGGACGACGAGGCCTCGCTGCGCAGCGCCATGGAAGGCGTGCACGGCGTCTTCTCCGTACAGAACTTCATGACCCCCAAAGGGCTGGGGGGCGAGGTCCGCCAGGGCCGCGCAGTGGCCAGGGCGGCCCGGGACACCGGGGTCGCCCACGTCGTCTACAGCTCCGTGGGCGGCGCCGAACGGCACAGCGGGGTGCCCCACTTCGACTCCAAGCGGCACATCGAGCGCTACCTGGAGGAGCTGGGCGTCCCGACGACCGTGCTCCGCCCCTCCTTCTTCATGGACAACTTCGCGGCGCACGGCCCTCAGAACGTCGACGGCACCCTCGTCGTCCAGCTGGCGCTGAAGCCCGCCACCCGCGTGCAGTTCATCGCCGTCCAGGACATCGGATTCTTCGCCGCGGAGGCCTTCACGCACCCGGAGACCTACCTGGGCCGCGCCGTAGAGCTGGCGGGCGACGAGCTGACCGCGGAGCAGATCGCGCAGGCGTTCGCCGCACGCAGCGGACTGCCGGCCCGGTTCGAGGAACTGCCGCTGGACGCGGTGGCGGCCAACCCGTACATCCCGAACGCACCCGAGATCGCGCTGATGTTCGAGTGGTTCCAGGAACACGGTTACCGGGCGGACATCGACGCACTGCGCACGGCCCACCCGGGCCTGCGGACCTTCGCCGCCTACCTGAAGGAGATCGAGGTCTGAGGACACGGCGGGTGCGTACACGAAAGAGCCGGTAGGGGGGCGGGGCCGCGTACTGCAGCGGCC
>NZ_JBSGZD010000483.1:0-3369 GCF_053610825.1 Streptomyces sp. NPDC054863
ACCGTGCCACGCCGCGAGCGCCACCGCGGTGAGCACCAGCCCGGGGCGTACGGCCCAACGGCCGGTGAACCCCTCGGCCCAGGGGCCCGCAGCCGCCGGGACGGCCTCGGGCGGGATCGTACGGAACGTGCCGTCGGCCCGCAGCCGCACCCGGTAGTCCGCGAAGCCGGACCCGGCCCCCGCCCACGGCGAGAACGCCTTGTACGACGCCTCCTTGGCGCAGAAGAGCACCCGGTCCAGCGGTATGCCGCCGCCCTGCGGGAACTCCTCGTCGAGCCAGCCGCGCTCGGTGTCCGTGACGATCCGGTCCGCGACCGCACGGGGCAGCGGCTCCCGCGGCTCGGCGTCGATGCCCACGGCGGCGAAGTCCGTGGCGCGCGCGACGGCGGCGGCGCGGTACCCCCGGCAGTGGGTCATGCTGCCCACCACCCCCGCGGGCCAGCCGGGAGCGCCCAGTGCGCCGGGCACCAGGGGCGCGGGCCGCACCCCCAGCCGGTCCAGCGCCGCACGCGCGCAGCCCCGTACCGTGGTGAACTCCCTGCGGCGCTCCTCGAACACCCCGTCCACGACGGCCCGTTCGGCGGCGAAGAGCACGACGGACGCCTCGGGGCCCGTGTCGCCGAACGCCTCGTGCGCGGGGACCCCCGCGGGGACGAGCTGAGTGATCACCCGCAGATCATGCCACCGGCCCAGGCGCCCGGCGACGGGCGGCAACGCACCCCCGACAGTTGCCGGTGCAGTGCCTGGCCCGGCGCCCGACGCATCGACCAGCATGCAGGGAAGGTCCACGGCTCAGGCCCGGACGAGCACACCAACGGGCGGGGAGACGGGTACCCATGGCGCAGTCGCGTCCCGACGAGCCGGAGGCATCGGCGGAAGGCCCCAAGAGCCCCCCCTCGCTGTGGCGCGACCGCGACTACCTGTACTGGTGGTCAGGCAACGGCCTGTCCGCGCTGGGCACCAGCATGTCGACGCTCGCCTTCCCGCTGCTCGTGCTTCACCTCACCGGATCGGCGACGCAGGCCGGACTCATCACCGTCCTGCACATGATCGGCAGGCTCGCGACCCTCGCGATCGGCGGAGTGCTGGCCGACCGGGTGTCCCGCCGCGCCATCATGTGCCTCGCCCCGCTGGTCCAGGCGCTGTCGATGGGCGCCGTCGCCCTGCTGGTGTACCAGGGGGATCCCTCGATCGCCGTGATCGGCGCGATGGCCCTGACCGGCGGGCTCGCGGACGGGCTGCGGAGCGCCGTGTCGATGCCGGTGCTGCGCCGGATCGTCCCCAAGGAGCAGGTCGCCGCCGCCACGGCCCAGAGCATGGGCCGCGACATGGTCGCGCAGTTGATCGGCGCCCCCCTCGGCGGAATGCTGTACGCGATGGGCCGCTGGATCCCGTTCCTCTTCGACGCGCTCTCCTTCCTCTTCGTCTCCCTGGGCGCCGCACTGATCCGCCGTCCGCTGGGCCCCGACAAGCGCGCCGACGACGCGCCCAGGACCGGACTGGTCGAGGAGTTGCGGGACGGCCTGCGCATGATCAGGCGCAGCGAGTACCTGGTGTTCTCGATGGTCTGGGGAGCGCTGCTGAACGTGGTGGCGGAGGGCTTCATCCTGCTCTTCGTGGTGCTCGTCCAGCACCGCGGCGGGGGGCCGGCCGCCGTCGGCACCGCGACCTCCCTCGCGGTGGCGGGCGGCGTCGTCGGGGCCGTCGTCGGGCCGTGGCTGATGGGCCGGCTGGGTGCGCGGCGGGTGCTCCTGCTGTCCGCTTGGGCGTTCATGGCGTCCTTCGCCGCCGCGGTGGCGGTCCCGAGCCCGTGGCAGATCGGTCTGGTCATCATGGTGGCGATGGTGGCCATGGTGCCGATGAACGTCGTCATCGAGTCCTACGAGGTCCGGCTCGTCCCGGACCAGTACCAGGGCAGGGTCGCCGCCCTGAGCCGGTTCTTCGTCCAGGGCCTGCAGTGGATCGGCCCGCTGGCGGCGGGGGTGCTCGCCGACGCGGCCGGGGTGGAGCACGCCGTCCTCATCATGGCCGGGGCCATGGCCCTGCTGGCGGTCTCGCTGCACACCTTCAGGCGCCGCCTCAAGGTCCTGGACACCCCGCTCGCCGAGGTACGGGAACTCGACCCGCCGCCGGCCGCCCGGCCGCTGCCCGAACCGGTCGCGTAGGGCCGGGCACCGCCCACCACGGGCACGACCCACCACGGGCACGACCCACCACGGGCACCGCCCCCCCCGGCGCCGGCACAGACACCGCCCACCGCAGGAGAAGGAGAAGGACAACAAGTGAGACCGTCAGTGGAGATGGGCATCGCCTCGACCGGCATGGCGTTCGGCGAGCGGCGGGATGTGGCCGCCACGGCAGCCGACTACGTGCCCTACCCGGAGGACGTCGCCGCTCTCGGGTACGAGAGCTACCACCAGGTCGCCGACGGCGTCACCGCGACCGCCCTCGGGGCGCAGGCGGCCCGGGAGGCCCTGGAGAACGCGGACCTCGCCGTCACCGACGTCGACCTGATCGTCGTCGGCAACTCCGACGTCCCCGAGTACCTGGGCTGGGACGGCTCGGCGGCGCTCGCCCGGGCGCTGGGCGCCCACGGCACGCCCACGGTGCTCTTCACCCAGGCCTGCGCCGCCTGGTCGCTGGCGCTGGACCACGCGGCGGGCGCGATGGCGCTCTCGGCCGACACGAACACCGTGCTGGTGGTCCTGGTCAACGTGGTCAGCGAGACGCACAGCAACCGGATGGACTTCAACGGTTCCATCGCCAGCGACGGCGCCGTCGCGGCCGTACTGCACAGGGGGCACCCGCGGTTCAGGCGGCTGGCCTCCGCGCGCTTCACCAACCCGGAGTTCGCGGACCTCTTCCGCCTCGAAATCGGCGGCTCCGCCGTGCCCCTGCCGCCGCCGGGGAGCGAGGACCTGCGCTCGGACCCGATGACAGCGGTCTACGAGCACTTCGGCCGGGACCCCGAGCGCTTCAAGGCGTTCGCCGACGAGATCAGCGGGCGGCTCGGCGACGTGGTCGACCAGGCCCTCGCCAGGGCGGGGAAGGACCGGAAGGACATCGCCCGGCTCGTCTACGTCAACGACGGACAGCAGGCGATCCGCGCCGCCGCCGACGCGGTGGGCATCCCCGTCGAGCGCACCAACGCCGAACTCGCCCGCGAGCTCGGCCACATGGGCGCGGCGGACCAGCTGATCTGTCTGTGGCGGCACGTCGAGGCGGGGGAGCTGGCACGCGGCGACCTCGTGGCGCTCGCGGGCGTCGCGTCGCCGGGCATGCACTGGTTCTGCACGCTGATCGAGGTCTGAGCGGCGCAGGCCTTCCTCCGTACGCGAACAGGCCCGTCCGGGGCGGATCACCCGCTGA
>NZ_JBSGZD010000484.1:0-2940 GCF_053610825.1 Streptomyces sp. NPDC054863
GAGGTTGAATCACAGTGGGCATCATCGCTTGGATCCTGATCGGACTGCTTGCCGGAGCCATCGCCAAGGCCCTGATGCCGGGCAAGGACCCGGGCGGCTGTCTGGTCACCATGCTCATCGGCATCGTCGGCGGTCTGCTGGGCGGCTGGCTGGGCAAGGTGATCTTCGGGGTCGAGTCCATCAACGGCTTCTTCTCGCTGTCGACCTGGATCGCCGCCGTCGTCGGCTCGGTGATCGTGCTCCTGATCTACCGGCTGGTCGCGGGCCGCAAGGGCTGAGTGGTTCCGGGACGTCCCGGAACCGCGCCGTCCTCTCGCCCGAACAGGTGGCGCACTCCCGGCGACTGCCGTCTCCCGCAGATGACTCCAACTCACCTGCGGGAGGCGGCAGTTCTGCTGTCGCGGCGCTCTCGTCCGCGGAACGCCACGCGACGCGGCCGGTCGGCCCTGCGCCGCCCGGGCCGTCCGGGTGGGCATCATGAGCGGTTCTGCCGCCAGGCGCGTCTGCCGCCGGGCCCGTTCGTTCCCGGAGGACGCCTTGCACCTTCCCGCGTACCTTTCCGCCACCAGGACGGGGGGCGCCGCGGCGTCCGCCGCACTCCTGCTGTCGTCGCTCGTCCCGCTCGCCACGTCGGCCCATGCCGCCCGGACCCCGGCCGCCGTCCAGGATGCGCCGCCCGGCGCACTGCAGCAGGACTTCGCCGCTGCGGCCGCCCGGTACCGGGTGCCGCCGAGCGTGCTGCTGGCGGTCTCCTACCTCCAGTCCCGGTGGGACGCGCACGGTGGCGCGCCGAGCGTGACCGGCGGGTACGGCCCGATGCACCTCACCGACGGGCGGACCGACGCAAGGGCGGACTCTCCCCGGCTCCCGGACGGAACGGGGACGCTGGCGCGGGCCGCCGCGCTCACCGGGCTGCCCTCCGCGAAGCTGCGGAGCGATCCGGCGGCCAACGTCCTGGGCGGCGCGGCCCTGCTCGCCGCCGCCCAGCAGCAGTTGGGCCGGGCTCCCGGCGCGGACCCGGCCGACTGGTACGGGGCGGTGCAGCGGTTCTCCGGCGCCGCCGAACCGGCAGCCGCGCGGGCGTACGCCGACGAGGTGTACGCGGTGATCCGGGCGGGTCAGCACCGCACCACGGACAGCGGCCAGTCGGTCACCCTGCCCGCCACACCCCGCACCGCTCCCGCCGCCGCACCCGCCACACCCACACCCACACCCACACCCACACCCGCACCCGCACCCGCACCCACCGCCGCTGCCCCCGTCGAGTGTCCCGTCACCGTGTCCTGCGAGTGGATTCCCGCCCCGTACAAGAGACTTGAGGGCGCCGAGGACGGCGACTACGGCAACCACGACCTGGCCGACCGCGGCCGTGACAGCAGCATCGACTACCTCGTCGTCCACGACATCCAGGGCTACTGGAAATCCAGCGTCGACCTCGTCCAGCGGCCGGACTACGTGTCCTGGCAGTACACGCTGCGTTCCTCGGACGGGCACATCGCCCAGCACGTACCGCTGAAGGACGTGGCCTGGCACGCGGGCAACTGGTACACCAACGCCAAGTCGATCGGCCTGGAGCACGAGGGCTTCCTGACCGCGCCCGACGCCTGGTACACGGAGGCGATGTACCGGGCGTCGGCCCGTCTCGTACGTCATCTGGCCGCGAAGTACGGCATCCCGCTGGACCGGCTGCACATCATCGGCCACGACAACGTGCCGGGCGCGCTCCCGGAAGCGGTGCGCGGCATGCACACCGACCCCGGTCCCTACTGGGACTGGGCGCACTACTTCGAGCTGCTGGGCAGGCCGTTCGAGGCGACGGCCGGACCCCGCAGCGCGGCGGTCACCGTACGTCCGGACCACCAGGCGCACCGGCCGCCGTACACCGGCTGCGGAAAGAAGCCGGCCGAGCCGTGCCCCGAGCACGCGTCGGGCGCGGTCCGTCTGCACACCGCCCCCGACACGACCGCCCCGCTGGTCAAGGACGTCGGCCGGCGCCCGGGCGGCGAGGACTCGACGACCGGTGTCAACGACACGGGGGCGCGGGCGTCGACCGGCCAGAGCTATGCGGTGGCGGAGCGGCGCGGGGACTGGACGGCGATCTGGTACCTCGGCCAGAAGGCCTGGTTCCACAATCCGGCCGGGGAGCGGACCGCTGTGAACGTACAGGCCCCACTGCTCACCCCGCGCGACGGCCTCCGTGACGTGCCGGTCTACGGCAGGGCCTACCCGGAAGCGTCCGCGTACCCGGCGGACGTGCCCGTCCAGCCGGTCGTACCGCTGGCGTACCGGATTCCGGCGGGCCAGCGGTACGTCGTCGGACAGCGGACTGCGGGCGAGTACTTCTACGCGCCGGAGTACGGGAGGACGGGACGCGTGATCCGGGGCAAGGAGATCTACTACGAGATCCAGTACGGCCACCGGATCGGCTACGTGAAGGCGTCGGACGTGACACTGGTGGAGCGGGCGGCCGACACCAGGGGTTAGCCCTGGAACATCTCCGCGGGGAGCGGCTTCAGCAGCGCGTACAGGTCGTCGGTGATCGGCCGGTCCCAACTGGCGATCGTGACGAGGACGTTGTCGCTGCGGTCGAACTGCACGCAGGAGATCCGGCTCTCGGAGAGCTTGAGGCGGCGCACGATCAGCAGGTTGTCGCCCTGCATGACGGGGACGTCCTCGGCGCTGACGACCTCGACCTCTTCGTCGTTCTCCAGGGCGAGGAGCAGCTGGGCCACCTCGAAGGGAACCTGGCCCTCGGCGAGCTCGCGGGCCGGGGACCCTTCGGGCAGGTTTCCGATGATCATCGCGGGGCCGCGCCCGCCGAACAGGTCGTACCGGAGGAAGACGCCCTGGCAGCTGCCGTCGGGGGCGGGCAGCAGCCCGGCCCCGAGGTCGCCCGGCCAGTCGCCCGGGTCCATGGCGAGGACGTCGAATTCCGGGCCC
>NZ_JBSGZD010000484.1:2950-3361 GCF_053610825.1 Streptomyces sp. NPDC054863
GGACATGCGGACATGGTACGTGGCCGGGAAGGGCGGCGGAAAAGCGGCCGGGCCCTTTGCCGGCCCGTTACCGCCGCCGCGGTCCTGGCTGGATCCGGTGCCCCTGACCGGCTGCCGCGCGTACGAGTACGTCGGCGAGCTCGGCCGGGCACGAGAGCATCGGATAGTGGCCGGTGTCGAGGTCGAAGAAGGTGACGCCGGGGTCGGCCAGCTCCTGGAAACGGGGGTCGCCGGTGGCGACGAGCGCTTCGATGCCGGCGATCGAGGCGCGGCCCGAGCGGGTGCAGAGGACGCCGGTGACGGGCGGGCGCGAGCCGTCGGCCGCCGGCCGGAACGGCCGGGTGAGGGTGGCGTACGGCTGGGGTGCGGCGAGCTGCTCCATGCGCTTGCGGGCGTCGTCGGGGACTCCGT
>NZ_JBSGZD010000485.1:0-3330 GCF_053610825.1 Streptomyces sp. NPDC054863
GCGGACCCGGAAGGACACACCCGGAGCCCGGGACGTCACCTGCGGACCGGAGACGTCACATACGGACCTGTACGGCGCGGGCCAGCCGGTCGTGCAGGCCGCGGCCGTCGCGGTCCCAGATCAGCGCCGGGATCGCCAGGCAGAGCAGCACGCTGCGCACCACGGCCCAGCCGAAGCCGAGCCGCCCGCCGTGCTCGGAGACGACCCGCACGCCGAAGAGGCGCTTGCCGGGGGTGAAGCCCAGGGTGCCGACGGTCAGCACGTGCAGCACGAGGAAGATGCCGAGCGCGTAGTTGCCCGCCGCCTGCGAGTCGCCGCGGGCGAAGAGTCCGTACGCGATGAGCAGGCAGAGCGCCCAGTCGACGAAGAGGGCGCCGAAGCGGCGGCCCAGCGGGGCCACCGAGCCGGGGCCCTCGGGGGGCAGGCCGAGGCGCTTGCCCCGGTGCCCGAAGTCGGCGCCCATCTCTTCGGCCGCCGCGCGCGGCCCGGAGAGCCACGATCCGATTGCTTGCCTGTTGTCCACCCGACAAAGGTACTGCGCCCCTGTTCGTCACGTTCCTGGCGGGGCAGGATCGAGGCGGCCTGGTTAACTTGGGCGAAACAAATGGGTCATGCTGGAGAAATCCCGTCTGCCTATGGTCGACGCCAGCGTGTGCCACCGCACTGGCCCGCATGTAGACCCGCAGAAAAAGCGGCAACCCCGTCCGGCCCCGGGCGGGAGTAGGAGGAGCTGGATGTTCGGGAACGCCGACGAAGCCAAGAAGTTCATCGCGGACAACGACGTCAAGTTCGTGGACGTCCGGTTCTGCGACCTGCCGGGCGTGATGCAGCACTTCACGATCCCCGCGGGGGTCTTCGACCCGGACGAGGAGCTGGCCTTCGACGGTTCGTCGATCCGCGGCTTCCAGGCCATCCACGAGTCCGACATGGCGCTGCGCGCCGACCTGTCGACGGCCCGTCTGGACCCGTTCCGCACGGACAAGACGCTCAACATCAACTTCTTCATCCACGACCCGATCACGGGCGAGCAGTACAGCCGTGACCCGCGCAACATCGCCAAGAAGGCCGAGGCGTACCTGGCCTCCACCGGCTTCGCGGACACCGCGTACTTCGGTCCCGAGGCCGAGTTCTACGTCTTCGACAACGTCCGTTTCCAGACGTCGGCGAACGAGAGCTTCTACCACATCGACTCCGAGGCCGGCGCCTGGAACACCGGTTCCACCGAGAACAACCGCGGCTACAAGGTCAAGTACAAGGGTGGCTACTTCCCCACCCCCCCGGTCGACCACTTCGCCGACCTGCGTGCCGAGATCTCCCTGGAGCTGGACAAGAACGGCCTCCAGGTCGAGCGCCAGCACCACGAGGTCGGCACGGCCGGCCAGGCCGAGATCAACTACAAGTTCAACACGCTGCTCGCCGCGGCCGACGACCTGATGCTCTTCAAGTACATCGTGAAGAACGTCGCCTGGAAGAACGGCAAGACCGCCACCTTCATGCCGAAGCCGATCTTCGGCGACAACGGCTCGGGCATGCACGTCCACCAGTCGCTGTGGCAGAACGGCATCCCGCTGTTCTACGACGAGCAGGGCTACGCGGGCCTCTCGGACATGGCCCGCTACTACATCGGCGGCATCCTCAAGCACGCCCCGTCGCTGCTGGCCTTCACCAACCCGACGGTGAACTCCTACCACCGCCTGGTCCCCGGCTTCGAGGCCCCGGTCAACATGGTGTACTCGCAGCGCAACCGCTCCGCCGCGATGCGCATCCCGATCACGGGCTCCAACCCGAAGGCCAAGCGCGTCGAGTTCCGCGCCCCCGACCCGTCCTCCAACCCGTACCTGGCCTTCTCGGCGCTGCTGATGGCCGGCCTGGACGGCGTCAAGAACAAGATCGAGCCGCCGGAGCCGATCGACAAGGACCTCTACGAGCTGGCCCCCGAGGAGCACGCGGGCGTCCAGCAGGTCCCGACCTCGCTGCCGGCCGTCCTCGACGCCCTGGAGGCCGACCACGAGTACCTCCTGGCCGGCGGTGTCTTCACCCCCGACCTGATCGAGACGTGGATCGACTACAAGCGCACGCAGGAGATCGCCCCGATCCAGCTGCGCCCGCACCCGCACGAGTTCGAGCTGTACTTCGACCTCTAAACGGTCCTGCGTACGAGTCCTTCGTACGACCTGACGGAGCCCCGTCACCGCCTTCGGGCGGTGGCGGGGCTCCTTCGTCATTTCGTGCCGGCCGTACGGGAGAAGTGGCGCGCTCCCGGGGCGAGGGTGGCTGCGGCGGGGGCCAGGAAGCACAGGGCGGCGCAGGTGAGGAGGACGGGGGTGGGGCCGAAGGCGGTGACGGCGGGGGCGATGAGGGCGAGGCCGAGGGGGGCCAGGCCGTAGGAGAGGAGGAAGTCGAGGGAGGAGACGCGGGCCAGTTTGTCGGGGGCGACCTCGCGCTGGGTGGCGGTGAACCAGGGGACGTTGAAGAGCTCGATGCCGATGCCCGCGAGGACGTACGCGCCGATGACGAGGGCGGGGTGCACGGGCAGGGCCAGGCCGAGCGGGGCGAAGCCGTAGCAGGCCAGGCCCAGGAGGGCCGTGCGGCCCTGGGAGCGGGGGCGCCAGCGGGCCATCAGGAGGGCGCCGCCGAGGGCGCCGAGCGTGTAGGCGGTCATGGCGGCGGCCAGGACGACCTCGGTGCCGTAGCGGTCGCGGCTGATGAGGGGCAGGGCCACGCCGGTGGCGGAGTAGCCGGTGGCGATGACGGTGGTGAGCGCGCCGAGTCCGGCCAGGAACCAGGGGTGGCGGCGGGCCTCGCGCAGCCCGTCGACGAACTCGGCACGCAGCGAGGGCCGCCGGGCGGGTGCTGCGTCGCCCTGTGGCGCGGGCTCCGCGGAAGCGTCCTGCCCAGGCTCCCCCGAGGCACCTTCCGCGGGCGCCGTGGCAGCGCCCTCCTCGGAAGTCGCCCTTTCGGGGCTGCCCCGGCCCGGGACCAGCGCGGCGATCAGCCAGAGCAGGCCGATGCCCAGGAGCAGGGTCGCGGTGTCGAGGAACACGGCGAGCAGTGCGGTCAGGGCCGGCCCTGTGAGGGTGGTGACGCGTACGGACAGGGTCATCGCCGCGTTGGCCTGCTGGCGCTGCGCCGGGGCGACGACCTCGGCGGTGAGTGCCTGGAAGGCGGGCCGGCAGGCTCCTTGCCCCGCACCGGCCAGCGCGGCGGCGACCGCCATCAGCAGGAGCGAACGGCCGAGTCCGGCCGCCAGCAGGGGCGCCGCGACCGCTGCCGCGAGGGCGGCCCACAGGACGACGCCGCGCCGGGTGTGGCGGTCGGCGAGTACGCCGC
>NZ_JBSGZD010000486.1:0-3330 GCF_053610825.1 Streptomyces sp. NPDC054863
GACCTCCGACGCCGTCGGCGGCCCGGTCCGCGGGGTCTGCTCGCCGCCGAACGCGGCCCAGGCGCCGAGCCCCGCACCGGCCAGTCCGAGCGAGGCCAGGCCCGCGACCCGGAAGTACCGTCTCCTGCGGGTGCTGCGCCGCTCGCCGTCCACGGGGTCTCCGCCCTGCCGCTGGTTGATCCCGACGCCTCACAGTAGGACGGCCGCCCCCCTGGCCCCCTGTCGGAGTGAGCCGTTCAGGGGCTGCCCCCTGCCCGTGTCCCCACCGCAGCCACCCGGACGACCCGGACCGGACGACCCGGACCGTACGAGTCGGTCCGTACGACTCAGCTCTCCGGCGGAATGCGCGCAGCGGTCTCCCTGGCGAACCAGTCGGCCTCCTCGGCCAGTTCGTCCCCCTCCGCCGCGATCAGTTGCAGCAGCCGCAGCAGGTCGTGAGCCTCGGTCAGAGTGAACAGGGCCAGCCGCGGTCCAGCATCCTCAGCAGGGAGGTGACCGGGCATTTCAGCAGTTCCAGAAAGATCCATGTCCCGTACAACGCCACACCCACCGACCGGACACGAAACGCACACCAATGGCCCGCAGAGCCGTCCCGCCCGGCTGGGCGCCTGCACCGGTCAGCCAGCCGGCGTGCTGGTGCGGAAGCGGGACCGGTAGGCGGAGGGGGTGACGCCGAAGCGCCGGAGGAAGGCGCGGCGCAGCGTCTCGTCGCTGCCGAGGCCGCTGCGGCGGGCCGCCGCGGTGACGGATTCACCGGCGTCGAGCAGGGACTGTGCGGTTTCGAGGCGTACGGACTCCACGTACGCGGCCGGAGTGCTGCCGACCTGGTCGTGGAACAGCCGGGTGAGGTGGCGGGCGCTGATTCCGGTGCGCCGGGCCAGTGCGGGCAGCGAGTGGTCCGCGACGGGATCGGCGACGACCGACCGCAGCAGTGCGCCGAGCGCTTCGTGGCGCGGTACGGGCGTACGGGAGGCGACGGAGAACTGCGACTGCCCGCCCGGCCGTTGGAGGAAGACCACCAGATCGCGGGCGGCTTCCCGGGCGAGATCCGGGCCCTCGTCGGCCTCGACCAGGGCCAGGGCGAGGTCGATTCCGGCGCTGACGCCCGCCGACGTGTAGACGCGGCCGTCGCGTACGAAGATCGCGTCGCCGTCCACGTCGACGCCGGGGTGGCGACGCGCCAGTGTCGTCGCGTACCGCCAGTGCGTGGCGGCACGACGGCCCTCCAGGAGCCCCGCTTCGGCGAGCGCGAAGGCCCCGGTGCAGACGGACGCGGTGCGCCAGGACACGGAGTGCAGGGTGCGGACGGCGTCGAGCAGTCCGGCCGGTGCCGGCCGGTGCGGAAGGCCGGGGGAGCCGGGCACGATCAGGGTGTGGACGCGTCCTTCGAGACCGGCTGCCGGGTCCGTGAGCAGCCGGGTGCCGGACGAGGTGGTGACAGGTCCGCCCTCCGGTGACACCAGCGTCGTCCGGTAGCGGGCGCCGAGGGCCGCCGCCGTGCTGAACACCTCCAGTGGGGCCGTCACGTCGAGCAGCCGTACTCCCTCGTAGGCGAGGACGACGACAGTGCGGGGCGTTTTCATCTCTCCAGGTTAGCGGCACGCCATGTCCGTATGTGTGGGATCCATGGCCGGATGGACATGGCGGCCAGGAGGCCGCGGGCGGCAGGCTGAGGGCAACACCAGGTACGCAGGACACGGAAAAGACGGAAGGGGCCATCCATGCCGACTGGCATCGCCGGCATCGACATTCCTGACAGCGCACTGGCGCGCGAGGCGACCGAACTCGTCCGCGCCACCGCCGGCCCGCTGCTGTACGACCACTCGCGCCGCGTCTACCTCTTCGGGGCGCTCCGCGGCCGTCACCGGGGCCTGGCCTACGACCCCGAACTCCTCTACGTGGCCGCCCTGTTCCACGATCTCGGTCTCACGCCCGGCTACGCCGCCTCCGAGCAGCGCTTCGAGATCGACGGCGCGGACGCGGCCCGCGACTTCCTGCTGCGGCACGGCCTGTCGGCCGACGACGCCCGCATCGCGTGGACCGCGATCGCCCTGCACACCACGCCGGAGATCCCCTGCCGAATGGAGTCCGAGGTGGCGCTGGTGACCGCGGGCGTCGAACTCGACGTACTGGGCCTGGGGTTCGACGAGGTCACCGACGGGCAGCGGGCGGCAGTCGTGGCCGCCCATCCACGGCCCGACTTCAAGCGCCGCATCCTCGCGGCCTTCACCGAGGGCATCGCGCACCGCCCGGCGACCGCGTTCGGCAACGTCAAGGCCGATGTGCTCGCGCACTTCTCACCCGGCTTCGTCACCACCGACTTCGTCACCGTCATCGAAGATTCGAGGTGGCCCGAATGAACAACAACCCCCTGTCCGCCCAGCCCGATCCTCAAGTCAGGTCTCCCGTACCGCCGTTCAGTGAGGCGGACGCGCTGGCCAAGACGCAGGCCGCCGAGGACGCCTGGAACACCCGCGACCCCGAACGGGTCGCTCTCGCCTACACGGAGGACTCCGTCTGGCGCAACCGCGACACCTTCGTGACCGGCCGGGACGAGATCCGGTGCTTCCTCGCCGAGAAGTGGCGAAGGGAGATCGACTACGCGCTGCGCAAGGAACTCTGGTCGTACGGAGACGACAGGATCGCCGTCCGCTTCCAGTACGAGTGGCGGGACCGGGACGGCGGGCACTGGCGGTCGTACGGAAACGAGCTCTGGGAGTTCGATGCCGCCGGACTGATGCGGCGGCGCGAGGCGAGCATCAACGACGTGCGGATCCGTGCGGAGGAGCGCCGGATCCGAGGACCCCGGCCGCCGGGCGAGCACGGGATGCCGCTGCCGCTGGAGTGATGCGCGCGCTCTCCCGGACGCCGGAGACGCGGGAGGCCGATTCCGTACGGAACAGTGCCCGGTCGCACGTGGGAAGCGAGGCCCGGTTCAGGAGACGGGGACCGTGGAGTGGACCTGGCGCAGGAAGGACGCGTTGTCGGGGGAGTGCCGCAGCTTGGCCAGGACGGCCTCCAGGGTGGCCTGCCCGTCGCGCGACTGGAGGGCCCGGCGCAGACCGCGTACGACGGCCAACTCGGCCGCGGGTACGAGGAGTTCCTCACGGCGGGTGCCGGAAGGGGTGATGTCGACGGCGGGGAAGACGCGCCGGTCCGCGAGCGTCCGGTCCAGGCGCAGCTCCATGTTGCCGGTGCTCTTCAGCTCCTCGAAGTAGTAGTCGTCGGCGCGTGAACCCGTGTCGACCAGGGCGGTGGCCAGGATCGTCAGGGAGCCCGCCTCCTCGGTGAGCCGGGCCGCGCCGAACAGCCGCTTCGGCTCCTGCAGCG
>NZ_JBSGZD010000487.1:0-3320 GCF_053610825.1 Streptomyces sp. NPDC054863
GTACCTATGAGGAACGTGCGTCGTTGCATGATGCCTCCGTGAAGTGGTGGATCGGGATCCGGCTCAGCCGTCGGACCGGTCGGCCTCGTCGGCCGAGGTGTCCAGGAACAGTTCGATGACGGGTACGGGGGTGTCGGGGCGCCGGACCGGGATCTGGAGGGTGAGCGTCCCGGCGGGCTGTCCGCCCATCTCGGTGTTGACCGCGGGCCGGTCCGGGTCGATGTGGATCCGGACGATCTCGGACGCGTCGTTCAACAACTGGGCGTAACGCACCCGGCCGGCGAGGCCCGGCAGGTGCAGATGACGCAGCGGCCAGGCGAACAGGTGGACGTAGAGCCGGTCGCCGCGCTGGGTGTACCGGCATTCCGCGGGGGCGGTGTACGGGGACGGGCCGCAGCCGCGTACCGACCTCTCGTGCAGCTCCGTCCACCGGCCGATCTCCCCGAGGACCGCGGCGTCGCGCGGGTCGAGTTCGCCGCGGCCGGTGGGACCCACGTTGAGCAGCAGATTGCCGCCCTTGGACACCCCGTCGACGAGCATGCGGATCAGCAGGTCGGCGCTCTTGTGGTCGAGGTTGTCGCGGTCGTAGCCCCAGCTCCCGTTGAGCGTCTGGCAGGCCTCCCAGAGCACGGGGCGCCCGTCCTGGGTCATCGGTCCCGAGGGCTGGTACTGCTCGGGGGTGACGAAGTCGCCGGGAAGGCCGGTCCTGTCGTTGACGAGTACGTGCGGCTGGAGTTCACGGATCGTCTCCAGGAGTTTCGGGGAGTCCCAGTCGTCGGGTCCCTTGCCGCCCCACCAGGTGCGCCCGGCGTACGAGAAGTCGAAGAACAGGTAGTCGACGCGTCCGAACGAGGTCAGCAGTTCGCGGACCTGGCCGTGCAGATAGCGCTGGTAGTCGCGGACGTCCCGGTCGGCGTGCTTGGCCTTGAACTCCTCGTCGTCGCGCTGCGGATGGGTGCCGTCGACGGGAAAGGACGGATGGTGCCAGTCGATCAGCGAGTAGTAGAGGCCGACCCTCAGCCCTTCGGCGCGGCACGCCTCGACGAACGGGCCGACGAGATCGCGGCCGTGCGGGGTGTTGGTGACCTTGTACTCGGTGAGGGCGCTGTCCCACAGGCAGAAGCCGTCGTGGTGCTTGGCGGTCAGGACGACGTACCGCATGCCCGCGGCCCTGGCCGACCTGGCCCACTGGACCGGGTCGTAGCGGTCGGGGTCGAAGTGGTCGAAGTAGACCTGGTACTGCTCGTCGGTCAGCTCCTCCCGGTTCTTGACCCATTCGTGCCGTGCGGCGAGGGAGTAGAGGCCCCAGTGGACGAACATGCCGAACCGGGCGGTGGTGAACCAGGAAGTCTCCGGGGATTTCGAGGAGGGGGAAGTCATGGGTGTACGGCTCCAGTTCGGGGGTGGCCGGGCAGGCGACCCGGCGTGCGGCGTGTGCGGGGCGTACGGAGTGTGCGGGTACGTCAGTAAGGCCGGCCGTCCTGTCGGCCGCGCGCAGCGGCTGCCGCGGCTGCGGGGTCAGCCCTTCAGGGCGCCGGAGGACAGACCGCTGACGAAGGAACGCTGGAAGAACAGGAAGACGATCACGGAGGGCAGCAGGGCCAGCAGGGCCGCGGCCATCACCACGCCGGGGGTGACGTCGGGGTCGATCCGCAGGGTCCGCAGTGCCAGCGGGAGCGTGTAGGAAGAGGCGTCGACGGAGACGAGGAGGGGCAGCAGGTACTGGTCCCAGATCATCGTGAAGCCGAAGACCCCGATGACGCCCAGGGCGGGCTTGCACATCGGCAGGATGATCTGGACGAAGATGCGCAGATCACCGGCGCCGTCGATGCGGGCGGCCTCCTCCAGTTCTCGGGGCACGTCCTTCATGAACTCGGTCATCACCAGGATGGAGAATCCCCAGGCGCCCAGCGGGACGATCATTCCGGCCAGTGTGCCGATGAGGTTGAAGTGCAGGACCGGCAGGTCGGCGAGGATCAGGGACAGCGGGAGGGCCAGGATCTCCTCGGGCAGCATCAGCGTCGCCAGGATGGCGACGAGGACCAGCGTCATCCCGGGAAAGACCTTCCTGGCCAGCGCGTATCCGGCCAGGACGGACACGACCACCTGGAGCAGCAGCCCGAATCCGACCACGAAGAACGAGTTCAGCAGGTACGTGAGCACGCCCTGGTCGAAGGCGACCCCGAAGTTGTCCAGCGTGACTCCCGAGGGAATGACGCTCAACTGTGTCGGGTCCTTGACGTGACCGAAGGCGCTGACGAGCAGAGCCAGCAGCGGCCCGCCGAAGACGATCAGGACCAGCAGGTAGATGACGGCCTTCAGGATCCGTCCGCCGACGCTGCGGCTCTCGGTCAGGCCCAGCGCGGTCTCGGTCGGCGCGGGCCCGGTCTGCACGGTCTTGGTCGACACGGACTTGGTCGGCACGGTCATTTGCTTTCCCTCCGCCGCAGCAGTTGGACGACGACGGTCAGGATCAGGGTCGCGACGAACAGCAGGACGGCTCCCGCCGCGCCGACGCCGAGCCGGTTCTGCTCAAGGCCGAGCTTGTAGATGAGGGTCATGACGACCTCGGTGGAGCCGTCGGGCCCTCCGTTGGTGAGCAGGAACACCTCGGTGAACACCCGCAGTCCACGGATCGCGGCGAGGATGAACAGGATCGAGAACACCGAGCGCAGTCCGGGCACCGTCACGTACCAGACCCGCTGCCACCTGGACGCGCCGTCGACCTTGGCGGCCTCGTACAGACCGCGGTCCACGCTCGTCAGACCGGCGAGGAAGATCATCATGTCGTAGGGGGCGCCCCGCCAGATGCCGGTGACCATGATGGAGGCCATCGACGAGTGGGGGTCGTTGATGAACCCCGAGGGGCCGAACCCCACCAGGCCGAGGAGGGAGTTGAGCATCCCGTCCTCGGTCGGGTGGTACATGATCCGCCACAGCTCGGCGACGACCGCGATGGGCACCACCACCGGCAGGAACGCCGCGGAGCGCACGAACCCCAGGCGGCGGCTCTGCCCTTCCATCAGCAGCGCGAGGGCGAGGCCCAGAGCCATCGAGCCGGCCGTCTGTCCGGCGGCGAGGACGACGGTGTGCCACGCGGCCTCGCGGAAACCGAGGGACTGGAGCACCGTGGCGTAGTTCTCGGTGCCGACCCACTTGTTCCCCAGGTAGGGCTGAACCTCCTGGAAGGACATGGTCAGTGCGCTGAGCATGGGGATGAACTTGAAGTACAGGAAGAGGAGCAGGGCGGGGGCGAGGAACAGCCAGGGCGTCCACCACCTGCCCGACCTGCGGCCGTTCCTGCGGCGGCCGGTTGCGGC
>NZ_JBSGZD010000488.1:0-3287 GCF_053610825.1 Streptomyces sp. NPDC054863
CTTGAGCGCCCCGGAGGCGAACCGAGCCTTGAAAAAATCAAGCCCAGTTGAGGATGATCTTGCCGCTGCGGGCGGTGGCCGCCTCGTCGAACGCGGCCTCGAAGTCCTCGTAGCCGTACGAGCCGGTGATGACGGGGCGCAGATCGAGTCCGGCCTCGATCAGGACGGTCATCGCGTACCAGGTCTCGTACATCTCGCGGCCGTAGATCCCCTTGACGGTGATCATCGATGTGACGATCTTCGACCAGTCGACGGCGAATTCCTCGGCGGGCAGGCCCAGCATGGCGATGCGTCCGCCGTGCGTCATGTTGCTGACCATGTCGCGCATCGCTTCGGGGCGGCCGGACATTTCCAGGCCGATGTCGAAGCCCTCTTTGAGGCCGAGCTTGGCCTGCGCCTCGGCGATGCTGCTCTGCGCGACGTTGACGGCGAGGGTGGCGCCGACCTGGCGGGCCAGCTCCAGGCGGGGCTCGCTGACGTCGGTGATGACGACGCTGCGGGCGCCGGCGTGCTTGGCAACGGCGGCGGCCATGATGCCGATCGGGCCCGCGCCGGTGATCAGGACGTCCTCGCCGACCAGCGGGAAGGACAGCGCGGTGTGCACGGCGTTGCCGAACGGGTCGAAGATCGCCGCGACGTCGAGGTCGATCTTGGTGCGGTGCACCCACACGTTGGAGGCGGGCAGCGCCACGTACTCGGCGAAGGCACCGTCGCGGCCGACGCCGAGGCCGACGGTGCTGCGGCACAGGTGGCGGCGGCCGGCCAGACAGTTGCGGCACTTGCCGCACACCAGGTGGCCCTCGCCGCTGACGATGTCGCCGACCGCGATGTCGGCGACGTCCGCGCCGATGTGCGCGACCTCGCCGACGAACTCGTGGCCCAGGACGCGGGGCGTGGTGACGGCCTGCTGCGCCCAGCCGTCCCAGTTGCGGATGTGCAGGTCCGTGCCGCAGATGCCGGTGCGCAGCACCTTGATGAGCACGTCGCCGGGGCCGGTCTCCGGCTCGGGGACGTCCATGAGCCACAGCCCGGGCTCGGCCTTGTGCTTGACGAGTGCTCTCATGGCTGTGGCTCCAGGCGGTAGGGCGTGGCGGCAGCGCGCGGACAGCGCTGACCCGTGGCGATCACCACGGCGGTCCCATGGTGATCGCTTGCGGGCACCAATCTGCCGATCCGCGCGGGCCGCGTCCATCGAGGATTTCTTAAGTGGCCCCCAAGCCGAGCTTCATTCGCACACGGGTCGGACCGGTCGGCACACCGAACCGCCCGCTCACCCCCGGTACGTCTCCAGCAGCCGCAGCCAGACCTCGCTGATCGTCGGATACGAAGGAACCGCGTGCCACAGCCGTGACAGCGGCACCTCGCCCACCACGGCCACCGTGGCGGAGTGCACCAGTTCGCTGACCGCGGGGCCGACGAACGTGACGCCGACGAGGGTCTCGGTGTCGAGGTCGACGACCATGCGGGCGCGGCCCTTGTAGCCGGAGGCGTAGAGGCCCGCTCCGGCGACGGAGGCCATGTCGTGGTCGACGGCCCGCACCCTGCGGCCGGCCCGCTCGGCCTCCGCGAGGGTGAGCCCGACCGAGCCCGCCTCGGGGTCGGTGAAGACCACCTGGGGGACGGCGGCGTGGTCGGCGGTCGCCGAGTGGGCTCCCCAGGGGGCGTCGTCCACGGAGCGGCCCTGTGCCCGGGCGGCGATCGCCTCGCCCGCGATGCGGGCCTGGTACTTGCCCTGGTGGGTGAGGAGCGCCCGGTGGTTGGCGTCTCCCACCGCGTACAGCCAGTCGGAACCCGTCACCCGGCAGCTGTCGTCGACGCCGAGCCAGGAGCCGGGCTTGAGGCCCACCGTGTCCAGGCCGATGTCGTCCGTCCTGGGCGCGCGGCCCACCGCGAAGAGGATCTCGTCGGCTTCGAGCTGCTCGCCCCCGTCGAGGGTGACGGTGACCGTCGCTCCGTCGCGCTCCACCGCGGAGACCGACACTCCGGTACGTACGGTGGCGCCCGCCTCTTCGAGGGCTTCGCGGACGAGGGCCCCTGCGAAGGGCTCCATCCTGGGCAGCAGCCCCTCCTCACCCCGTACGAGAACGGTGACCTGCGAGCCGAACGCCTGCCAGGCGGTGGCCATCTCGACGCCGACCACTCCCCCGCCGACGACCACCAGCCGCCCCGGCACCTCCTTGGCGCTGGTCGCCTCGCGGCTCGTCCAGGGCTTGGCGTCGGCGATGCCGGGCAGGTCGGGGACGACGGCCCTGGTGCCCGTGCAGATCGCCACGGCGTGCCGGGCGACCAGCGTCGTCCGTCCGCCGTCGGGGGCCTGGACGGTGACCTTCCTGGGCCCTTCGAGACGGCCGTGGCCGCGGTGGATCGCCACGCCGATCGACTCCAGCCAGCCGACCTGCCCGTCGTCCTTCCAGTTCGAGGTGTAGTAGTCGCGGTGGGCGAGGACCGCCGGTACGTCGAGGTCGCCCTGAACCGACTGCTTCAGCCCGGGTACGCGGCGGGCGTCGGCCCGTGCCACGACCGGGCGCAGCAGTGCCTTGCTGGGCATGCACGCCCAGTACGAACACTCGCCGCCGATCAGTTCGGACTCGACGACTGCGACGCTCAGCCCGGCCGCGGCGGCCCGGTCCGCGACGTTCTCGCCGACCGGGCCCGCGCCCAGCACCACGACGTCGTACTCGGTGGATTCCCGGCCTTCTTCGGTTCCTGCGGCAGCTGTCATGAAACTCAGTCTGATGGGTGGTGTGCGCCGCGACCACAGGGGAAGGCGAACCGACGGAATAGGGCGGCGCCGCGCACCGTTGTGCGGTGACGGCGACGCCCGGAATGACGGAAGAGGAGCACAACATGGCCACTGTCGAGCTGACCAAAGAGAACTTCGACAGCGTAGTGACCGACAACGACTTCGTCCTGATCGACTTCTGGGCGTCGTGGTGCGGCCCCTGCCGTCAGTTCGCGCCGGTCTACGAGGGGGCTTCCGACCGTCACCAGGACCTGGTCTTCGCCAAGGTCGACACCGAGGCCCAGCAGGAGCTGGCTGCGGCCTTCGAGATCCAGTCGATCCCGACCCTGATGATCGTCCGCGAGAACGTCGCGGTGTTCGCCCAGCCGGGCGCGCTGCCCGAGGCGGCTCTTGAGGACGTCATCGGCCAGGCCCGCAACCTGCTCTCCCTCACAGCCGACGAGGACGACATGTCCTACCTCACCGAAGACAGCTCCTTCAGCAACATCCACCACCTCGAGCAGCCGAACGGCGACTTAGCCCACACACACGCCCGGCACATCTA
>NZ_JBSGZD010000489.1:0-3237 GCF_053610825.1 Streptomyces sp. NPDC054863
GGGCGGACCGGGAAGCCGGACCGCCCCGCCCCTCCCGTCCTTGTGGAACGACGAAGAGACCCGGACCGCATCCCCACGGCCCGGGCCCCTCACTCACTCCACTCCGCTCACTCCACTCCGCTCACCCCACTCGGCTCACTTCCCGAGCAGCCCCCGCACCGCCGCCCGGTCCACGTTCGTCAGGGCCCGCACCAGCTTCGGCGTGAGGAAGACGATCAGCAGGCCGAGCAGGGACACCGCGGCGAGCTGGAGCGGGGAGGTGAGGTCGTACGTGTGGCGGATGCCGCCGGAGGTGAACTCGTACACCCGGTAGCCGCTCCAGCCGTCGACGTACTGCGGAAAGACCCAGTTGTACGCGGGCAGCAGCGCGACCGCCCAGCCCACGGCGAGGAAGACCACCGTGGTCACGAAGCTGAACACCCGCCACGGGAACATCACGGCCTGGAACATCAGTGCCTGCCAGCCCTTGTTGTCCGTGAGGCGGTGGGACATCGCCCCCCAGAAGCCGTCCCGCTTCGGCGCACCCAGCGGCCCGGGGCCCTCCACATTGAGCCCGAGCCCGTGCCGCGCCCGCATCCGCTCCGCAGCACCCAACCCCCGTGCCCCCGCCAGCATCGCGGCGAACACCGGCAGCCCGAGCACGGTGACCGCGAGCGCCGCCCCGGTCGAGAACATCGCCACCGCGAACACGAACCCGCCGATCGCCACCGGCAGCGAGGTGAACGTGTACCCGATCTCCCGGTAGGTGGTGGCGGCGAAAGGCCCGCGCAGGAACCCGGTCTGCGGCGACATCGCACGATCCGAAGCCGCATGGCCCGCATGCGCATGACCCGAAGTCGCCTGGTACGAAATGGAATTGGGGGAAGTGGTAACGCTCACGGCGGGCCTCGAATCATCGCGGTGGGGACGTCTCGCAACGTTCCGTTCTGACAAGGGAAACGATCCCGGAATCGGCCCGCCGAGGGCATGGGGCGACCCAGCCGATCGAAGGTGGTGCTAGCCCCCCGACCGGCGGCGCGGCCCTGACTCCGGGCCCCGAGGGTGCTCCCGTATGCGCCCCCGGGGCGCGTTCCCGAGCGCGGTCCCGGGGTGCGTTCCCGAGCGTGCTCCCGAGTGCGGTCCCGAGCGTGCTCCCGAGCGCCGCAGGACCGGACTGCCCCACCCGCTGGGCCCCGGAGTTCGGCCGTCGCGGCCACCAGGAGGCCAATATCAGCCGTTCGCAGGACGAAGGGAGATATCTGGTCTTCCCACGTCTTCCCGGCGGTGTTGGGCCGCCCCCTCCCCCCGCCGTAGCGGTGGCCCGTTCGCCGCCCTCCTGAGCGGATGCGAACAGGCCGCCGCCCGCGGTGGTGCGGAGCGTCCCGGAGGCCGGGGCGCCGATCCCCTCTCACTTCCCACAGTGACGAGGACTTCGCCGGCCGACGGCCCTACGGTTTCCCGAGGACGGAGGAAGCCCTCCGCCTTCGGCCGGGTTTCACGTACCTCGGAGGCGCCCCATGCGTGCAGACGCACGGCACAACCGCGCTCGGATCCTGCGGGCGGCCCGGCAGGTGTACGCGGACGAGGGTCCGGACGTACCACTGAACGAGATCGCCGACCGTGCGGGCGTGGGGATCGCCACGCTCTACCGCCGTTTCCCCAGCCGCAGCGCGCTGATCCGGGCGGTGGCCGTCGACGTCATGGAGTCGTTGTACGAGGCGGCGACGGACGCCGCACAGCGGGAGAGCGATCCGGTCGAGGCCCTGCGGAGCTTCATGCACGCCGCACTGGACAGCAAGGCCGCAACCGTCATGCCGACGCTCTTCGGCAGGGTCGAGGGCGTCATGCTGTTCGCCGAGGAACGGGATGCCGTCGGCCCCCTCGGCCGTCTGATCACGCGGGCCCGGGAAGCGGGACTGCTGCGCGGTGACGTGGTCACCGGGGACGTCGTCTTCATGATCCTTCGTCTGGCGCGTCCGATGCCCGGCGCGGGGTTCTCCCAGGACGAGGCGCTCGCGCACCGTCAACTCGACATCTACCTCGACGGGTTGCGGACACCGGCGGCCGGGCCGCGCCGCGGGGGACTGCCGGAGCCCGCGATCTCAGCCGGGTGGGTCCGGCACATCCGCGCATGGATGGCGACCGGCACCCCCGCACCCGCTTCCCGTTCCCTCTCCCCCTACCTCCCCCTCCCCGGCAATCGGCGAGGCCGAACTGCCGTACGGGAAGGGCCCGAAGGACCCCCGAGCAGTCGCCGATCGACCCGGCATCGACCGCACAACGGAGGAACGCAATGACGAACAGCCCCGTGCCCGCCCCCGAACTGGCCGGCGGCACCCCCGAACTGACCGGCGTCGCCGCCACAGCGCTGGGGGTGACGGCGATCCGCGCACAAGAGCACCGCCGCCCCGACCGCCTCTTCGCCGACCCCTACGCGCAGCACTTCCTCGACGCCTCCGGTGATGCCGGCCCCGCGGCAGGAACTCAACCGGCCCCCACGCCCGAGCTGTTCACCTTGATGGCCGACCAGGTGGCCGTCCGCACCCGCTTCCTGGACGACGTACTGATCAGTGCGGCGCGAGCGGGCACGACCCAGGTGGTGCTGCTGGCCTGCGGCATGGATGCGCGGTCGTTCCGCCTGGACTGGCCTTCCGCGACGGCCCTCTTCGAAGTCGACTTCGCCGACACGCTCGCCTACCGCGCGGCCGTACTCGCGGCTCACGGCAGCACAGCCCGCTGCCGGCGGACGGAGGTTTCGACGGACCTGCGCGAGGACTGGCCGGCCGCACTGTGCGCGGCCGGCTTCGACCCCGGCCTGCCGACCGCCTGGCTCATGGAAGGCATCCTCTACGCCCTGACCCCCGACGCCGCCGACCTGCTCCTCGGGCACGTCACCGCGCACTCGGCTCCCGGCAGCATCCTCGCGCTGGACCACCAGGAGGACTCCGCGGTGCTGCGTGGCGCCCGCGGCGCACTCTCCGAGGAACTCGTCGACATGTGGCAGGGCGGCCCCACGGAAGACCCCGACGCCTGGCTCGCACGCCACGGCTGGCAGCCGGAGGTGCACGCGCTGGAAGAGGTCACGGCGGAATACGGCCGCCCGGTGCCGCCGCCCTTCGACCCGCAGCGCCCCGACACCGGACGGAGCTGGCTCGCAACCGGCCGCCTGCCCGGCTGAACCGGACGGGGACCGGCCCTGAGCCGCACCGTCGAGACCACGGCCGGCCCCGGGAACGACAGAGGCCCGGACCGTCGAAA
>NZ_JBSGZD010000490.1:0-3182 GCF_053610825.1 Streptomyces sp. NPDC054863
GGCGGGCCGCCGGAGGCGGCGCCCCCCCTCCCCGTACACCTGCGTGCTACGTCGTCCTGAGTCCCAGCGGACCCGCGATCTCCTCCAGCATCACGCGGCCCGCCGCCTCCTCCAGGTCCTTCTCGGCCAGGTCCTCGTCGGTGTCCAGGCCGTCCAGCTCCTCAAGGGGCTGGTCGAGGCGGACGTGGGCGACGAGGGACTGGAGGGCGCGGAGGGTGGCCGACGCGGTGGATCCCCAGTTGGAGAAGTACGAGAACTGCCACCACCACAGCGCCTCGCTGGTGCGGCCCGCGCGGTAGTGGGCCAGGCCGTGCCGCAGGTCGGTCACCACGTCGGCGAGGTCGTCCGAGATGCGGCAGGCGACGGGCGCCTTGCGCGGCTCGTACGGGTCGAAGACCTCGGAGTAGACGTCGATGGGCTCCAGCATGCGCGCGAACCTTATGCGCAGGTCGTCCACGTCGGGCTCGGGCCCGAGGTCGGGCTCGTACCTCTCGTCCGGGACGATGTCCTCGTGCGCGCCCAACCGGCCGCCCGCGAGGAGGAGTTGGGACACCTCCAGGAGCAGGAACGGTACGGCACTGTCCGGCTCGTCACCCTTCGCCACTTCCGTGACGGCAAGGATGAAGCTCTCGATCTGATCGGCGATCTGGACCGCGAACAGATCTGGTTCCTGGTCCGGCAGCCGCCGCTGCGAGAACGCGGGCTCCGGCGTGGCCGCGGGCTTCGGCGCGGACCCGTGCTTCTGCGTGGACCCGTGCTTCTGCGTGGACCCGTGCTTCTGCGTGGCCGCGTGCGCGGTTCCGGTGACGTCAGACATCCAGCAATCGTCTCCCCTCGAAGGCACGCCCGAGCGTGACCTCGTCGGCGTACTCAAGGTCTCCCCCTACAGGAAGACCACTGGCCAGCCGAGTGACCTTCAAACCCATCGGCTTGATCATTCGTGCCAGGTACGTGGCCGTGGCCTCGCCCTCCAGGTTCGGATCCGTCGCCAGGATGAGCTCGGTGACGGCGCCGTCCGCGAGGCGGGCGAGCAGTTCCCTGATCCGCAGGTCGTCCGGGCCGACGCCCTCGATGGGGCTGATCGCGCCGCCCAGCACGTGGTAGCGCCCCCGGAACTCACGCGTCCGCTCGATCGCGACCACGTCCTTGGACTCTTCCACCACGCAGATGACGCTCAGGTCGCGGCGCGGGTCGCGGCAGATGTTGCACCGCTCCTCCTGGGCGACGTTCCCGCACACCGCGCAGAAGCGGACCTTGTTCTTGGCTTCCAGCAGTGCCTGCGCGAGCCGGCGGACGTCCGTCGGCTCGGCCTGGAGGATGTGGAAGGCGATCCGCTGCGCGCTCTTGGGACCGACGCCGGGCAGCCTGCCCAACTCGTCGATGAGGTCCTGAACCACGCCTTCGTACAACGGACTGCCTTCCCTGCTTCTTGCTCGGTCCTGCTTGGTACGTACGGTAGTTGGTGCGGAGGTCTGCGCAGAAGGGCTTGGCGCCCGTACGTCAGAACGGCAGCCCCGGCATACCGCCGAGGCCCTGGGTGAGCGGGCCGAGCTTCTGCTGCTGGAGGGTCTGCGCGTTCTCGTTCGCAGCCTGGACGGCGGCGACGACGAGGTCCGCGAGGGTCTCCGTGTCGTCCGGGTCGACGGCCTTCGGGTCGATCACCAGGCCGCGCAGTTCGCCGGAGCCGTTGACGGTCGCCTTGACCAGGCCGCCGCCGGCGGTGCCGTCGACCTCGGTCCTGGCGAGCTCCTCCTGCGCCTGGGCGAGGTCCTGCTGCATCTTCTGGGCCTGCTGGAGCAGCTGCTGCATGTTGGGCTGGCCACCACCGGGGATCACGGCATGTCTCCTAGTCGTCAGGACGACGCGTCCTGGGCATATCGTCCCGGGCGTCTCGTCCCGGGAATCGGTACGGGTCGGTCAATCCGAGCCTACGTGGTCGCCCGGCGGCATGCCCCGCACCGTACGAAGTACCTCTTTCGAGTGAGAGGGCCCGCACTCCCCTCCTGATCACGGGCCTCGTACGGGGGGAATTACCGGGACAACGGCCCCGGGGCCCGGCATTCGCCGGTAGGAAGGGCGAGCGCACCCGTACGGAGCAGTTTGCCGGTACGCCGCAGGAACGTTCTCAGAGCAGAGGAGTGCCCGGTGAGTCAGCCGGAGATGCAGCCCGAGGGGCCGCCGGCCCGGCACGACGCCGGATCCGGTTCCGGTCACGAGTGCGGTGCCGGTCACGAGTGCGGTGCCGGCGGCAGCGACGAGTGGGGCTGGGACGCCGAGGACCTGGCCGGACGGCCCTTCCCGCTCGGCGACTGGGGCGAACCGGCGGAGCGGCTGGACGAGCTGTACCGGTGGGTGGAGGCGGGGGCGCTGCGCACGGCCCGCTGGTACCTGGCCGACCGGGGCTGGAAGCGGCGGGGGGCGCGGGCGCTGCGGACCGGTACGGCGACGGGGGCGGTGGTCGGCGCCTCGCTCCCCCTCCTGGACCTGACGGGGGCGGTGCCGGGCGGGGCGGCCTGGGGGTACCTGGCCCTCCTGGTGGGCACCGCGTGCATGGCCTGCGACCGGTTCTTCGGGCTGACGTCGGGGTGGATGCGGGACATGGCCACCGCACAGGCCGTGCAGCGGCGGCTCACGGCGCTCCAGTTCGACTGGGCGTCGGAGAGCGTACGGGAGATCCTCGGGCCGACGGACGGGACGGCGAGCGAGGCGGCGGAGCGGTGTCTGGGGGTGCTTCGGCGCTTCACGGAGGACGTCACGGAACTGATCCGCGTCGAGACGACGGACTGGATGGTCGAATTCCGGTCCGGCCCGGCGCCGCTGGTCATGCAGACCCTGGGCGCGGCACAGGCCCGCCCGGAGGGGGCACCGGGCCACCCGAGCAGGGTGCCGCTGCCGCCGGGGACACGGCCGAACATGCCGAGGCAGCGTCCGCCGGAATCCCCAAGATAGAGCCACCTTCCAGCCCGTCGCACACCTCCAGCCCCGCCTGGCACCTTCAGCCCGTCGGGCATCTTCAGCGCGTCGGGCACCCTTTCAGCCCGCCCGGCATTTTCAGCCCGCCCGGCATTTTCAGCCCGTCGGGCACCCTTCAGCCCGTCCGGCGTTTGAGGACGCGCGGCGCAGCCGTGCACCGGGCGCAGCCCGGGACCCCGGCCCCCACCGGCGCGAGCCGTGCCCCTTTT
>NZ_JBSGZD010000491.1:0-3180 GCF_053610825.1 Streptomyces sp. NPDC054863
GCACTGCGCCCCGACGCGACTTCAGGTCTGCCTCGACACGATTTCAGGTGGCCCTGAGCAGGTCCGCGCACTTCTCGCCGATCATCATCGTCGTGATGCACGGGTTGACCGCCGGCAGGAACGGCATGACGGAGGCGTCCGCCACCCGCAGGCCGGTGACGCCCTTGACCCGGAGTTCGGGGTCGAGCGGCGAGTCGGCGTCGTCCTTCGCCCCCATCCGCACGGTGCCTGCCGGGTGGTAGACGGTGTTGTGGGTCTCACGGATGTACGCGAACAGTTCCTCGTCGGTCGTGGCGTCCGGACCCGGGGCGAGCTCGGCTCCCGCCCACCCCGCCATCGGGGCCTGCGCGGCGATCTCGCGGGCCAGCCGCAGCCCGTACGTCATCACCCGGATGTCGTGCTCGTGCGTGAAGTAGCGCGGGTCCACCTTCGGCTTGTCCCGGAAGTCACGGGAGCGCAGCCGCACCGAGCCCATGGAGCGGGCGCGGGTCACGTTCGGGGTGAGGCAGAAGGCGTTGTCGGTGGTGGGGTAGCCGCGCCGGTAGGTGTTCATGTCGAAGGGCACCGAGCCGTAGTGGAACATCAGGTCAGGCCGGTCCAGGCCCGGTTCGGTGTCCGCGAAGATGCCGATCTCCCACCACTGGGTGGAGGAGGTGACCATGGGCTGCTTCGCCTCCCACATGATCACGCCCTCCGGGTGGTCCTGGAGGTGCTCGCCCACGCCGGGAGAGTCCACCCGTACCTCCACACCGCAGTCACGGAGCTGCTCCGCAGGCCCGATGCCCGACAGCATCAGGAGCTTCGGCGAGTCGATGGCCCCGCAGGAGACGATCACCTCGCGCCGGGCGCGGACCGTACCGGAGTGAACGGTGTCGGGCTCCAGGTACTCCACGCCGGTGCAGCGGCGGTCGTCGTCGAACAGCAGCCGCTTGGCCTGCAGCCCGGTCCGTACCTCCAGATGGGGTCGCCGGCCGAGAATCGGGTGCAGATACGACACGGAGGCGGACGAACGGGTCCCGTCCGTACGGGAGTTGATCTGGAACCAGTGTGCACCGCGCACCACCGTCCGGCCCGTGTTGAACGGGGTCGTGGGGATGCCCGCCGCCGCGCAGGCCTCCAGCAGGGCCGATCCGCACGGGTCGCTGGGCGGGACGCTCATGATGTTCACCGGGCCCGAGCGGCCGTGGTGGTCGCCGGGCGCGTCGTTGGTCTCCAGACGCCGGTAGAGCGGGAAGCAGTCCGCCGCGCTCCACCCCGTACAGCCCAGCGCGCCCCATTCGTCGAGGTCCTCGGCGGGCGCCCAGAAGGCGATGCAGGAGTTGTGCGAGGAGCAGCCGCCGAGCACCTTGGCCCGGGCGTGCCGCATGAAGCTGTTGCCGTTCTCCTGCGGCTCCACCGGGTAGTCCCAGTCGTATCCGGACTCCAGCAGGGCCATCCACCGGTCCAGCCGGAGGATGTTGTCGTCGCCGACGTCCGAGGGCCCTGCCTCCAGCACGCAGACGCTGACGTCCGGGTTCTCGGTGAGCCGCGCGGCGACGACGGCACCGGCCGTGCCGCCGCCGACCACCACGTAGTCGAACTCGTGGACAGGGCTCTGAGCGGACATCGCGCCTCCTGGATCGGGCGGGGGTCGGGGGTCGGGCGGGACAGTCAGGGGGTGGTGGTCTCGGTGCGGTGTTCCGCGAGTACGCCGGTCTTGTGCCGCTGCACGAACCAGTAGTAGGTGAAGCCGCCGAGCGCGACGACGCCGACGAAGAGGAACGCGCCCCAGCGCAGGTACCAGTGCTGCGGCCCGGTGGCGTTGTAGACCTCCGCGCGCGGCCAGGCCAGGTTGAGCGACATGGCAGCGCCCCACAGCACGGCGATGATGTTGATCGGCAGGCCGAACCTGCCGAGCGAGAACTTGCCTTCGGCCGGCTGCCACGTGCCGCGCAGGCGCCGGATCAGCATGGGCACGGTGACCAGCAGGTACGCCACGTAGATCATGATGATCGCGATGCTCGTGATCACCGAGAAGATCTGCGGCTGGTTGATGTTGATCACCAGGATGCCGACGGCCACGAGGCCGATGACGATGGCGGGCACGACGGGCGTCTGGAAGCGCGGGCTGACCCGGGCGAGCACGGACGACGCGGGCAGACAGTTGTCGCGGGCCATGGCGAACGCCAGCCGGATGCCGGCGGCGTGCACCGCCAGCTCGCAGACGGTGATCGCGACGACCACGCACCAGAGCACGATCTCGCCGATCGTCGAACCGAGCGTGCTGAGCACGACGTACTGCAGGCCGTCCGCGGAGAGTTCCTTGGCGTGCAGGTCCGGCACGGCAAGGAGCGCGAAGAGCAGGATCAGTCCGCCGATGAGGAACGAGGCGATGAGCGCCCGCAGGATCGCCCGCGGGGCGTTGTGGCTGGGGTCGAGGGACTCCTCGCCGAGCGAGGACGCCGTGTCGAACCCGTACATCACGTAGGCCGAGGCGAGCGAAGCGGTCAGGAAGGAGCCCAGGTAGCCCAGCGACTCGCCGCTGCCGAGCCCCTGGGTCTCGGTGAGGGCGCTGGGCCCGCGGGTGATGTGGGCTGCCAGCAGCACGATCAGGACGACGGCGGCGATCAGCTCGATCAGTACGCCCGCGGAGTTGATGCGGGCCATCAGTTTGACGCCGAACGCATTGATCAGGGTGGTGAACAGGATCAGCACGGAGCCGAGCAGCACGGCGTTCTTCGCGGTGTCGGTGGTGCCCGAGCCGTCCCCGACGAACTGGAAGACCTCGGAGATCTGCGGCAGCGTGACCTGGTACGCCAGAGCGACCGCGGCCAGCGACACCATGGTGGCGGTCACCATCATCCAGCCGCCGAGCCAGCCCACGTGCGGGCCGCCGAGCTGCTTGGCCCAGTTGTAGACGGATCCGGCGACCGGGAAGCGGGCGGCGAGCTCGCAGAAGCAGAGGGCCACCATCAGCTGTCCGACGAAGACCATCGGCCAGGACCACCAGTAGGCGGGTCCGCCGAAGCTGACTCCGAAGTAGAAGAGCTGGAAGGTGCCGGTCAGGATCGAGATGTAGCTGATCCCGGCGGCGAAGGTGTGGAAGTTGCCGAGGGTGCGCTTGAGTTCGGGGCGGTAGCCGAGTGCGCCGAGCGCCTCGTCGTCGTCCTTGCTCTGGGCGAGGGCGGCGGCGGCCGGGTC
>NZ_JBSGZD010000492.1:0-3129 GCF_053610825.1 Streptomyces sp. NPDC054863
CTTCTCCGTTTCTCCGCAGCCGTTCTCCGCAGCCGTTCCCTGTCGCTGTTCTCTGTCGCTGTTCTCTGTCGCTGCTTGTACGTGCGCGGGCTCAGCTCTTACCGGACGGGCTCAGCCGAAGACCACGCAGGACGCCGCCGGGGCCTCGACCGAGCCCGCCCGCCGCGGCACCCCGGTCTCCGCGTCGATGTCGAACCAGGTGACGTCCCCTGAGCGCTCGTTGGCCGCGTACAGGTGCCGGCCGGCCGGGTCCAGGGCCAGGTCGCGCGGCCAGTGGCCGCCGCACGGCACGGTGGCGCGGAGTTCGGGCTGCGCGCCGTCGGCGGAGAGGGCGAACACGGAGATGCTGTCGTGGCCGCGGTTGGCGACCCACAGGAAGCGCCCGTCGGGGGCGACGACGACCTCGGACGCGTAGCTGGGGGCCTCGGGCGGGTCGGGCAGCAGGGAGACCTCACAGAGCGGCGTGAGGGTGCCTGTGGTCGCTTCCCAGCGGCAGGCGGTGAGGGTCGGCGTCAGCTCGCCCACGACGTACGCGTGCGTGCCCGCCGGGTGGAAGGCCAGGTGGCGGGGGCCCGTGCCGGGCCGCAGGGCGACCTCGGTACGCACGCTCAGGGTGCCGGTGTCCGCGGCGAGCGCGCAGACCCGCACCGAGTCGGTGCCGAGGTCGACGCTCAGCACCCAGCGGCCGGACGGGTCCGGCAGCACCTGGTGGGCGTGCGGGCCCTCCTGGCGGCTCCGGTCGGGGCCGCTGCCGTGGTGGTGCAGGACGCAGGACGGCTTGTCGGGGGCGCCGTCGGCGCGCAGCGGGAGGACGGTGACGCTGCCGGAACCGTAGTTCGCGGCCACCAGGTGCGCGCCGGCGAGTGCGAGGTGGGTGGGCGAGCCACCGCCGACCGGTACCGGCTCGCCCAGCGGGCGGGCCACCGCGTCGGCGGTGCCGAACGCGGCGACCGCACCCTGGTCGGTCTCGCTCACCGCGTACAGGACCTGCCCGCCCGGCGCGAGGGCCAGGTACGACGGGTCGGCGACGGCGTCGGTCGCGCCGAGCACCGTGAGCGCGCCCGTCTCCGGATTCACCGCGGCGGTGAGGAGACCGCGCCCGCCCGCGGAGGTGAAGGAGCCGATGAAGGCGCGGGCCTGCCCGGGGCGTTGCGGCTCGGGTCCTGCCTGCTCGGGGCGGGCCTTCTCCGGATGTGCTCCCGATGCCGTGCTGCTGCTCACCGTGCAGCCCCTTTCCGCGAGTTCGTGTGGGTACGGGGGTCCGTGTTCGTACGGGGGCCGACGGTAGCAGGGCGGTCTAGACCACCCTCGGTGAGACCGCCCTCGGTGAGACCGCCCTCGGCGGGACCGACAGGAAGGGGACCGCCCGGGCGGGCCGCCGCTCGGACCGGGGCCGTCCCCGCACCCCGCGCCCGTACGAGCGCGTCCTCGTGGTGCGTGAACAGCGGCGAGAGCTCGGTGTTGTCGTACGTCCGGTGGAAGACCGGCGTCGCCGCACTCGACATGGGCGGCACGATCCACGACCAGTCGGCGGCCACCTCCCGGCCCTTGGCCTCCTCGCGGTCGAGGTGGGTGAGGAAGCGTTCCGACTCGGTGTGGTGGTCGGCGATGGTGATGCCCGCGCGGTCGAAGGAGTGCAGGACAGCCCGGTTGAGCTCCACCAGCGCCCGGTCCTTCCACAGCGAACGGTCGGTGGTGACGTCGAGCCCGAGGCGCTCCGCGAGGGGTGGCAGCAGGTTGTAGCGGTCGGCGTCGGCAAGGTCGCGGGCGCCTATCTCGGTGCCCATGTACCAGCCGTTGAAGGGTGCGCAGGGGTAGCAGATGCCGCCGATCTCCAGGCACATGTGGGAGATCGCGGGAACCGCGTGCCAGCGCAGCCCCCACTCCTGGGCCCAGGTGTCCTCGGGGTGCTGGAGCGGTACTTCGAGGACGGCGTCGGCGGGCAGCTCGTACAGCTGCGGCTTGTCGTCGCTGCCCTGCACGATCAGCGGCAGTACGTCGAAGGGGCTGCCGGGACCGCCGCGCCACCCGAGCCGCATGGCGAGTTCGGTGAGGCCTGCATTGCGCGGGTCGCCGACGACGGCGCCGCCGGCGGCGGTGTAACCGGCGTACCTGACCAGCTGTTCGTTCCAGATGCGGGGGCCGGGGCGGGCCGGGGTGTCGGGGGCGAAGACGGTGATCAGCGGGCGGATCCGGCCGCCGTTGCCCGCCTCGCGAAGGTGGTCGGCGCACTCGCGGGCGACGGTGTCGGCATCGCTGATGTGGCGGCGGTCGCGGACCCGCAGCGAATTCCAGTAGAGGCGGCCGATGCAGCGGTTGCTGTTGCGCCAGGCGACGCGGGCACCGAAGGCGAGTTCGCCGGGGGTGTGGCGGTACGTGCCGGTGGCGTCGATCTCGGCGTGCACGGCGGCGAGCCGGGGCCCTGGGTCGCCGTGGGCCGGCATCTCGCGGTGGTGGAGGCGTACGAAGTCCTCGGCGAGACGGTGCAGGGTGGGGAGGTCGGTGGCGTACGCACGGTTGTCGGGCTGGCCGGGCGGTGGACCGGGAGGGAGGTCCAGCAGATTCCCGGCCCCATGGGCGACGGGACACCGGGCGGCGGAGTCGACGACTGCCGCGGCCCGGTCGTGCTGCTCCGGGGCGGGGACGGGGACGGCAGCGCCGACGGGAGGAACCCGCCTTGCGCGGTCGCGCTGGTCGGGGAAGTGGGGGGCCGGGGCGCTCGGGGAGCTCAGGGAGCCCGCAGAGCTCGGGGAACCCGGGGAGCCCGGGGAGCCCGCAGAGGTCGGGGAGCTCGCATAGCCCGGGGAGCTCGGGGAACCCGGGGAACTCACAGAGCCCGCAGAGCCCGCAGAGCCCGCAGAGGTCGGGGAGCTCGCATAGCCCGGGGAGCTCGGGGCGGTCGGGGAACCCGGGGAACTCACAGAGCCCGCAGCGGTCGGGGAGGTCGGGGAGCTCGCATAGTCCGGCGAACCTGACGAACCCAGGGAGTCCAGGAAGTCCGGGGAGCCCAGGGAGCCCGACGAACCCAGCGAACCTTGGGAACCCTGCGAACCCAGGGAGTCGAGAGAACCCGGCGAACCCAGGGAACCCTGAGAGCCCCGCGCGGCGGCTGTGGGGCCGGTCGGGCCG
>NZ_JBSGZD010000493.1:0-3113 GCF_053610825.1 Streptomyces sp. NPDC054863
TCCCCGTCGGCCCGTCGCGTTGCCGGACCTGATTGTCAGTGCGAGCCGATAGCCTGCACAAACAGGTGAGCGAAGGCGAAGGAGGGGGCGGCGTGAGGGTGCTGGGCGTGGACCCGGGGCTGACCCGGTGCGGTGTCGGAGTGGTCGAGGGGGTGGCCGGACGCCCGCTGACCATGTGCGGGGTGGGTGTCGTACGGACGCCTGCCGACGCCGAGTTGGGGCTGCGCCTCGTCGCCATCGAGCAGGGCATCGAGCAGTGGCTCGACGACTACCGGCCCGAAGTCCTCGCCGTGGAGCGCGTGTTCAGCCAGCACAACGTGTCGACGGTGATGGGCACCGCCCAGGCCAGCGCCGTCGCCATGCTGTGCGCCTCCCGCCGCGGCATCCCCGTCGCCCTGCACACCCCCAGTGAGGTCAAGGCCGCCGTCAGCGGCAGTGGCCGCGCCGACAAGGCACAGGTCGGGGCGATGGTGACCCGGCTGCTGCGGCTCGACGCCCCGCCGAAACCGGCCGACGCCGCCGACGCCCTGGCCCTCGCCATCTGCCACATCTGGCGGGCCCCCGCGCAGAACCGGCTCCAGCAGGCGGTCGCCGCGCACAAGTCCCGTACGCCACAGGTCCGTCCAGCAAGCGCCGTCAGCACGACGAACACCGTCAGGACGGCAAGCCCCGTCAGGAGAGGCCGCACCTCATGATCGCCTTCGTCAGTGGCCCGGTGGCCGCCCTCGCTCCCAACACCGCGGTCATCGAGGTCGGCGGCGTCGGCATGGCCGTCCAGTGCACGCCGAACACGCTGTCCACCCTCCGGATGGGCAAGGAGGCCAAGCTCGCCACGTCCCTGGTCGTCCGGGAGGACTCGCTCACGCTCTACGGCTTCGCGGACGACGACGAGCGCCAGGTCTTCGAGCTGCTCCAGACCGCCAGCGGCGTCGGCCCCCGCCTCGCGCAGGCCATGCTCGCCGTGCACAGCCCCGACGCGCTGCGGCTCGCGGTGTCCACCGGTGACGAGAAGGCGCTCACCGCGGTTTCCGGCATCGGCAAGAAGGGGGCGCAGAAGCTACTCCTCGAACTGAAGGACCGGCTCGGCTCCCCGCTCGGCACCGGCGGCCAGCTCGGTGCCCAGCGCGTCGCGTCCGGCCCGGCCCCCTGGACCGAGCAGCTCGCCGCCGCGCTGATCGGCCTCGGGTACGCCTCCCGCGAGGCGGAGGAAGCGGTGGCGGCCGTCACCCCGCAGGCCGAGGCCGCCCTTGCCGAGGGCGCCCAGCCGCCGGTGCCGCAGCTGCTGCGCGCGGCACTCCAGACCCTCAACCGCGCCCGCTGACCCCGCAGCCGCAGCAGCCCACACGCGCCCCATCCGACCCGAGAGATCCGCACATGAACTGGGACGAGACCGGACCCGAAACCGACGCCGATCCGAGGCTGGTCGACTCCTTGGCCGACGGCGAGGACCAGGCGGTCGAGGCCGCTCTGCGCCCCAAGGACCTGGATGAATTCGTCGGACAGGAGAAGGTGCGCGAGCAGCTCGACCTGGTGCTGCGCGCGGCCCGCGCCCGCGGCGCCACCGCCGACCACGTCCTGCTCTCCGGCGCCCCCGGCCTCGGCAAGACCACCCTCTCCATGATCATCGCCGCCGAGATGGGCGCCCCGATCCGCATCACCAGCGGCCCGGCCATCCAGCACGCGGGCGACCTCGCCGCGATCCTCTCCTCCCTCCAGGAAGGAGAGGTCCTCTTCCTCGACGAGATCCACCGGATGTCCCGCCCGGCGGAGGAGATGCTCTACATGGCGATGGAGGACTTCCGCGTCGACGTCATCGTCGGCAAGGGCCCCGGCGCCACCGCCATCCCGCTGGAACTGCCCCCCTTCACCCTGGTCGGCGCCACCACCAGGGCCGGACTGCTGCCGCCGCCGCTGCGCGACCGCTTCGGCTTCACCGGGCACATGGAGTTCTACGAGCCGTCCGAGCTGGAGCGCGTCATCCACCGCTCGGCCCGCCTCCTCGACGTCGAGATCGGCGTCGACGGGGCTGCCGAGATCGCGGGCCGCTGCCGCGGCACCCCCCGCATCGCCAACCGGCTGCTGCGCCGGGTCCGCGACTACTCCCAGGTCAAGACGGAGGGCGGGATCATCGACAAGGAGATCGCGTCCGCCGCCCTCAAGGTGTACGAGGTGGACCAGCGCGGTCTCGACCGCCTCGACCGCGCGGTCCTCGGCGCGCTCCTCAAGCTCTTCGGCGGCGGACCGGTCGGCCTGTCCACCCTCGCCGTCGCCGTGGGGGAGGAGCGCGAGACCGTCGAGGAGGTCGCCGAGCCCTTCCTCGTACGAGAAGGCCTTCTGGCCAGAACACCGCGCGGCCGGGTCGCCACCCCCGCCGCCTGGGCCCACCTGGGACTCGTACCGCCACAGCAGGGCACCACGAAAGGCGGACAACCGGGTCTGTTCGGGACGTGACGGTGTGGAGGGTCGCCGGGTCAGGAACCCCGGTGCCATCCTGGACGTTGTTCCATTGACGCGGACTCGCTTAGACTCCGCCGATGCCGACCTTCCAGGTAGGCATGCCCACCCCCGTATATATGAGGCCGCTTCTGCGCGGTCGTGCGAAGGAAGTTCCGTCCCGTGAGTATCGTGACCCTCCTCCCCTTCATCGTGCTCATCGGGGCCATGTTCCTGATGACCCGGTCCGCCAAGAAGAAGCAGCAGGCCGCTGCGCAGATGCGCAACGAAATGCAGCCCGGCACCGGCGTGCGCACCATCGGCGGCATGTACGCCACGGTCAAGGAGGTTCACGACGACACGGTCCTTCTTGAGGTCGCCCCGGGCGTCCACGCCATCTACGCGAAGAACTCCATCGGTGCCGTCCTCGACGACGCCGAGTACAACCGCATCGTGCACGGCGAGTCCGCGGAGGACGCGGACGCCGAGCTCAAGTCCGACACCCCGGTCGTCCCCGACGACGCCTCGTCGCTGACCGGGTCGGACGACGACGCGGACGCGCCCCGCATCGACCTCGGCAAGAAGCCCGAGACGGACGAGCCGGCCGCCGACGCCGCCGCCGAGCCGAAGGACAAGAAGGCCGACGGCGAGGGCGACGCGAAGTAGTCACCTCCGCGGAC
>NZ_JBSGZD010000494.1:0-3084 GCF_053610825.1 Streptomyces sp. NPDC054863
CTCCTCCCACCTCCGCCACGGCGGTCCCGAAGGCTCCCTGTCCACGGCAAACGTGCCCGACTCCATCAGCACCGGGAGCTGAACGGAGTTCCCGTACTTCTGACGGGCATGGACCGGCAGGGAGACCTGGGACAGCGGGGCGGTCAGCTCGGCGCCGCACCCCTCACACACGAAAACGAACACACGTCCTCCGCCGGGAATCAGAGGCATGGTCGCAGCACTCCGACGGTCAGCCAACGCATTTTTCGCCCGCGGCGCGAAGCAGCCGTCCTTCGCCGCGGACACCGCCGTCGACCGACTGGTCGTACGCGAACCAGGGGTTCCCTCCTTCGCGCACTTCGGGGTGGAGCCTCCGGTGGACGGCTTCGGGCTGGACGGCCTCCTCCCGTCCGGCTTCTACGACGGGGCCGAGGTTTCGCTCGATCTCGCGCTGGAACTGGTGCGGATCATGCTGCGTGACGGCGGCGCCTGGTGCCGGCTGGAGGTGGAGGACACCTTCGCAGTTCACGTGGGACGGGACCAGTACCTCTACATCAGCAGCAGCCGGCCCTGCGAGAAGGCGCTGGCCCGCACCCGCGGGCTCGGGCTGTTCCCGGAACGTATGACTGCGTCCCCGTACGCTTTCGAGGCCGAGGAGGCAGGCGTGCAGCGGCCCGGAAGCGACGAGTTCTGGTCCGACGTGCACCGGGCCTTCGCCACAGGGCAGGCTGGAATCCTGGAGGAGACGTATCTGGAAGGTGCCTCGCGCTGGCATCACCTCACCTGCGAAATCATCGAAACGGTGTGTGCCGAGGCATCTGGCAGGACGAGGACGGCCACATCCGCAGCGCCATCGCCGACGAGGACGAGTTCCCGGAACTGTCCGCCCGGCTCTCCCGTGCCTCGGCCGCCGCGCTTCTTTCCGTGTACGAGGGTGAACGTGTGCCTCTGTGTACTGCTGTCATGCCGGACAACGACGGGGTTCTACGGGCTCGTTGGCGGACCGGCCCGACACCGGGCGACCGCGGCTGGGCGCTCCGCCGTTCCCAGGATTGAGTGCGGCTGAGCCGCTTTGCCATGAGCGGGAGCAGGTTCGTGGGCGCCTTGGATCCGTCGGCCGTTCGACTGCGGTCCGGGCAGGATGTGTTCCGGTGAACCATGCCCGGCTGACCGCTGCCGACGTCAACCCCCGCGGTGGCGGCCCACGAGGCGCCCCCACCACAGGTCCTGGCCATGCTGATCACCGGCGAGGGGCTGCCACCGGCAGAGCGGTGCCCGGTCTGCGAAAGCGAGGAGACGCCCTGCACAGGAGCGAGGTACGGGAACAGCACACGGACGATCTCCTCACACCGCACCACGGTCCCGGACGACGCAACGTCAACGCTCCGGAATCCCGGTGATCGTCCTCACGGAATGTGTGCCTGATCCTCCTTTTCACGTGACCGAAGCCAACTCCTCGCACAGTGAACGGCATTGGGCTTGTTGACGGGCGTCGTCCGATCTACGCCAGGGCCGACATGGGGCGCATCGCCGATGCGTTCGCCCCTGCTACCGGGGGGGCGATACGGAGTGCCATCTCTCAGTTCCCCTTCAGGTGGGGGCAGTTGGGTTCGAGGAGGCGGCTCTTGATTGACTACGGCGAGCTTCGCGTGGGCCGGTGATTCAGCTGCGCCCTCGGAACTACTGCCCTGGGGGGAAGAATGACCCGTCCGAACAAGCCCGTCCTCAACCGCCGCACCCTGCTCGGCGGTACCGCCGCAGCCGGTTTCGGTGTCGTCCTGCCCGCCGGGACCGCCGCCGCGGAGGGAGTGGGCCAGCAGCGCGGGCCCCTTGACCAGGGTGCGATCGACGCCGTCGTCCGGCGCGTCGAGGGCAACCTCGTGGAACTGCGGCGCGACCTGCACGCCTATCCGGAGACGGCGAAGAGCGAGACCTCCGCGGGCGAGGTCGCCACGTCCCGGATCGTCGCGCATCTGCTGCGCGCCGCCGGGCTCGAAGTGACCACCGGGGTCGGCGGCTTCGGCGTCGTCGGCGTACTGAAGGGCGCACGGCCCGGACGTACCGTCGCCTACCGCGCCGACATGGACGCCGTGACGGGCGAGGGCATCCTCCCCGAGGCCGCCCAGCCCGCCCATGCCTGTGGGCATGACATCCACACCGCCGTCGGCGTCGGCGTCGCGCAGACCCTCGCGCAGTTGCGGCACCGTCTCAGCGGCACCGTCGTCTTCTTCTTCCAGCCGGGGGAGGAGACCCTTCAGGGGGCTCGCGCGATGATCGACGCCGGTGTGCTGCGCGATTACGCGCCCGAGGAGATCCATGCCCTGCACTGCGGGCCCTTCCCCGTGGGGCAGCTCGCCGTGACCCCCGGCAGTGGGCTGCCCGGGCAGGACGGGACCGTCATCAAGGTGAACGGCGCCGACGCGCTCGCGCGGGCCGAGCGGCTCGCCGCCGAGATCACGGGACTCGCCACCGTCGCTCCCCCGGAGACGTCCGCCGCTCTGGAGAAGATGGTCGCCGACGTACAGATCAAGGACGGGCCGCTGGCCAGGTTCGTCACCATCGGGGCCAGGGCGGCGAAGGCCGAGGACACGGGGCGGGTCACCGTCTCCGTGTCGTACCGCTGCTGGCCCGAGGAGCGGTACGTCGAGGTGCGCGAGGCCGTTCGGGGGTTGGCCAGGAAGTACGAGGGCGCCGTGGTCGACTTCGACCGGGCACCCTTCCCCGCCATGGTCTGCCCGGAGCGCGACGCACTCGCCCTGGGGCGGCACCTGCGCCGTGTCCTCGGCCCGGACGGCGTGACCGTCATGCACGCCGCCTTCCCGTTCAACGGCGAGGACTACGCGCTGTTCCTGGACCGGATCCCGGGGACGTACTCCTTCCTCGGCGTACGGCGGCCGGGGGCCGACATCACCGAGGCGGTCCCGCACTACGGTGCCTTCGACCCCGACACCAAAGCCATCGGCATCGGTGTCCGTGCGATGGCGGGGTGGCTCGCCGCGCGGGCGAAGGCCTGACCGTCAGGGCGCACTCCGCGTCCGTACGCGTCCACGTCTCCTGCGTACCGAGCGGCACGAGTGCGCGGGCAAGCCCTTTGGGGTACGGGCT
>NZ_JBSGZD010000495.1:0-3034 GCF_053610825.1 Streptomyces sp. NPDC054863
CCCTCGCCCCGTACGACGGGCCCGCACACCTGATCCCACGACCTTGCGCTCCCAGCGAACAGTTCCGGAAGCGGGATGGCGTTGTCCTACCTGCGCGTTAGGGTCCATGAGTAGGCGGGTTGGGTGGGATACCCGACCCCCCGGACAAAGACGCTGAGACGGCCGGAGCCGTCAGAGACGAGCAGGTGGAATACGTGACGAATCTGATGCCCTACGCCGCCGGCGAGCAGTTCCTCGGTGGAGGCCTCGGCGACCAGGTCTACAGCCGACTGCTTGGCGAGCGCATCATCTTCCTCGGCCAGCAGGTCGACGACGACATCGCCAACAAGATCACGGCGCAGCTCCTCCTCCTGGCCGCCGAGCCGGAGAAGGACATCTACCTCTACATCAACAGCCCCGGCGGCTCGGTCTCGGCCGGCATGGCGGTCTACGACACCATGCAGTACATCCCGAACGACGTCGTAACCATCGGCATGGGCATGGCGGCCTCCATGGGCCAGTTCCTGCTGACCGGCGGCACCGCGGGCAAGCGCTTCGCGCTCCCGCACACGGACATCCTGATGCACCAGGGCTCCGCGGGCATCGGCGGTACGGCATCGGACATCAAGATCCAGGCCGAGTACCTGCTGCGTACCAAGAAGCGCATGGCGGAGATCACCGCCCTGCACTCCGGCCAGACCGTCGAGGCGATCATCCGCGACGGCGACCGCGACCGCTGGTACACCGCCGAAGAGGCCAAGGACTACGGCCTCATCGACGAGATCATCACCGCTGCTTCGGGCGTTCCGGGCGGCGGCGGCACCGGGGCCTGACCCCGGCGCCCCAACCGCTTCGCAACTTCCACCCCAGAACGCCACCAGGATGGTGAACACCCACATGAGCAACTTCTCCGCCCCCAACGGCCTCTACACCGGCCCGCAGGTGGACAACCGCTACATCGTGCCGCGCTTCGTCGAGCGCACCTCGCAGGGCGTCCGTGAGTACGACCCGTACGCGAAGCTCTTCGAGGAGCGCGTGATCTTCCTCGGCGTGCAGATCGACGACGCGTCCGCCAACGACGTCATGGCACAGCTGCTGTGCCTGGAGTCGATGGACCCCGACCGCGACATCTCGATCTACATCAACAGCCCCGGCGGCTCCTTCACCGCGCTGACGGCCATCTACGACACGATGCAGTTCGTGAAGCCCGACATCCAGACGGTCTGCATGGGCCAGGCGGCCTCCGCCGCCGCCGTCCTGCTCGCCGCCGGCACGCCGGGCAAGCGCATGGCGCTCCCGAACGCCCGCGTGCTGATCCACCAGCCGTCCTCGCAGACCGGCCGCGAGCAGCTCTCCGACCTGGAGATCGCGGCCAACGAGATCCTGCGCATGCGGACCCAGCTGGAGGAGCTGCTCGCGAAGCACTCCACCACGCCGATCGAGAAGATCCGCGACGACATCGAGCGCGACAAGATCCTCACGGCCGACGACGCCCTGGCGTACGGCCTGGTCGACCAGATCGTCTCGACCCGCAAGACGACGGCCGCGGCTGCGGCCTGAAGCTCCGGCCGAAGGAAGTAACGGGTCCTGCCCACCCCTTGGCACGGTGCACGTCATCGTGAACCGTGCCAAGGGGGGCCCGAACGGGGGGTCGGGCAAGGTACCGTCGAAGATTGAGGCACCAGGAGCCGCTGCACCAGGCGGCTTCCCAGGCGAAGGGGATTCACCTCGTGGCACGCATCGGTGACGGCGGAGACCTGCTGAAGTGCTCGTTCTGCGGAAAGAGCCAGAAGCAGGTGAAGAAGCTCATCGCAGGTCCCGGTGTGTACATCTGCGACGAGTGCATCGATCTCTGCAACGAGATCATCGAGGAGGAGCTCGCCGAGACGAGCGAGGTCCGCTGGGAGGAACTTCCCAAGCCTCGTGAGATCTACGAGTTCCTTGAGGGATACGTCGTCGGGCAGGAGCCCGCGAAGAAGGCCCTCTCGGTGGCGGTCTACAACCACTACAAGCGCGTCCAGGCCGGTGAGAACGGCGGCGGTGCGAGCCGCGAGGACGCGATCGAGCTCGCCAAGTCCAACATCCTGCTGCTCGGCCCGACCGGCTCCGGCAAGACGCTGCTCGCGCAGACCCTCGCCCGGATGCTGAACGTGCCGTTCGCCATCGCGGACGCCACCGCCCTCACCGAGGCCGGTTACGTCGGCGAGGACGTCGAGAACATCCTGCTGAAGCTGATCCAGGCGGCGGACTACGACGTCAAGAAGGCCGAGACCGGGATCATCTACATCGACGAGATCGACAAGGTCGCCCGCAAGAGCGAGAACCCGTCGATCACCCGCGATGTGTCCGGCGAAGGCGTTCAGCAGGCGCTGCTGAAGATCCTCGAAGGCACGACCGCCTCCGTACCTCCGCAGGGCGGGCGCAAGCACCCGCACCAGGAGTTCATCCAGATCGACACGACGAACGTGCTGTTCATCGTGGGCGGTGCGTTCTCCGGTCTGGAGAAGATCATCGAGTCGCGGGCCGGTGCCAAGGGCATCGGCTTCGGCGCGACGATCCGCTCCAAGCGGGAGATCCAGGCGAGCGACCAGTTCTCGGAGATCATGCCGGAGGACCTGGTGAAGTTCGGGATGATCCCGGAATTCATCGGCCGTCTGCCGGTGATCACCTCCGTGCACAACCTCGACCGCGAGGCCCTGCTCAAGATCCTCGTCGAGCCGCGCAACGCACTGGTGAAGCAGTACCAGCGCCTCTTCGAACTCGACGGCGTGGAGCTGGACTTCGACCTCCCGGCGCTGGAGGCCATCGCGGACCAGGCGATCCTGCGCGGCACCGGCGCGCGTGGCCTGCGGGCCATCATGGAGGAGGTCCTCCAGTCGGTGATGTACGAGGTCCCGTCCCGCAAGGACGTCGCCCGTGTCGTCATCACCGAGGAAGTCGTCCACTCCAACGTCAACCCGACCCTGGTGCCGCGCGAGCCGCGCATCATCGGCAAGGGCGAGGACGGGCGGCACGAGAAGTCCGCCTAGTTCTCTCCGTACGCACGAAGCAGGAG
>NZ_JBSGZD010000496.1:0-3002 GCF_053610825.1 Streptomyces sp. NPDC054863
CCGAAGCGGGAGCGGGCACCGCCGGGCCGTGCGAGCCGACCTGCCACTCCTGGCGCGGCGCACTGCGTGGCGTCGGCGTCGCGGGACTGGTGATCTCCTGCGGCGGACGGGGGGCGAACGACACCGGAAGCTCGATCAGATGACGGGACATCAGAGCGCTGCGCCAGCGCAACTCGCTCTCCTCGACGGCGAGTTGAATGTCCGGCAGACGCATCAGCAGCGCGTCGACCCCGGTGTCGGCGATGGCGCGCCCGATGTCCTGGCCGGGGCACTCGTGCGGCCCGCCGCTGAACGCGAGGTGGGCGCGGTTGCCCTGCATCGAGGCCGACGGGTCGGGGCGTACCACCGGGTCCACGTTGGCGGCGGCCATGCCGATGATCAGGGCGTCGCCCGCCTTGATCTTCTGGCCGCCGAGCTCGGAGTCCCCGGCGGCCCACCGGCCGAGGATGGTGGTGAACGGCGGCTCGTCCCACAGCGTCTGCTCGACCGCCTCCGGCAGCGTCATGTGCCCGCCGCTGAGCTGGGCGCGGAACCGCGGATCGGTGAGGACCATGCGCAGCACATTGGCGATCAGGTTGGCCGTCGTCTCGTAGGCGGCGATCAGCACCAGCCGCAGGTGCTGCGCGGCCTCGTCGTCGGAGAGCCCGGCCGGGTGGTGCACGAGCCAGGACGAGAAGTCCTCCTCGGGCTCGGCCCGGCGCCGCACCACGAGGCGGGTCAGCGCCGCCATCACGTACTCGTTGCTGGCGATCGCGGTCTCGGTGCCCTTGATCATGTCGCGGGCGGCCTGCACCAGGCGCTCGTCGTACTCCTCGGGCATGCCGAGGATCTGGCACATCACCATCATCGGGAGGTGCTCGGCGAACCTGCTGACCAGGTCGGCGCGGCCTGCCTGGCAGAAGTCGTTGACCAGCCGGTTACTGAACCGGTTGATGAAGCGGCGCACGCCCCGGTGGTCGATGCGGGCGATGGAGTCGGTGACCGCGCCGCGCTGCCGCTCGTGCTCGGCGCCGTCCGCGAAGACGCACACCGGCTGGTACGCGAAGATCGGCGCGAGGGGGTTGGTCATGGTGACCGTGCCGTCCTGCAACAGCCGCCAGCGCCGCGAGTCCCGGGAGTACAGCGACGGCGTGCGCGTCATGTGCAGGTTCTCGCTGTGGCCGAGCACCAGCCAGGCGGGGACGTCCCCGTTGATCAGCACGGGGGCGACGGGACCGTGTTCGGCACGCAGCTTCTCGTACAGACCCATCGGGTCCTTCTCGTGCGCGGGCCCGTACAGCCGGCGCAGTCCGCCGGGGCCCGTCTCGCCGATCTCGGCGCTCTCCCGGGCCCCGAAGCCGGCGCCCACGGCGTGGGCGGGGCATTCGGGGGGCGGGGCGGGGGAGGGGTCGAAGGGGGAAGTCACGGCAACTCCTGGAGGGAAAGGGGAAGTCGGGGGTGTGGGACGGCTCAGGACCGCTGGAGGGCGAGCGAGTGCAGATAGTGCATGAGTGTCATCAGCACGTCGCGGCTGGACGCCCGCAGCCGGGCGTCGCAGTGCACCATCGGCACCTCGTCGGGCAGGTCCAGCGCGTGCCGCAGGGCCTCCATCGGGTGGGTCGGGGCGTCCGGGAAGGTGTTCACGGCGACCACGAAGGGCACCCCGCGCTCCTCCAGGCGCCCGATCACGTCGAAGCTGACCTCCAGCCGGCGGGTGTCCACGAGGACGACCGCGCCGAGTGCACCCTCGAACAGGCCGTTCCACAGGAACCAGAAGCGCTCCTGGCCCGGCGTGCCGAACAGGTAGAGGATCAGCTGCTCGCTGATGCTGATCCGGCCGAAGTCCATGGCGACGGTCGTGGCGGTCTTGCCTTCGATCCGCGAGTTGTCGTCCACGCCGATGCTGGCCTGGGTCATGGTCTCTTCGGTGGTCAGCGGGCGGATCTCGGAGACCGAGCCGACCATGGTGGTCTTCCCGACGCCGAAGCCGCCGACGATCACCACCTTGACCGCGGCGGTGGCCGTGCTCGGGAGTACGTCCTCGGTCCGGGGGCCCGTGATGGTGGCGGACCCGTTGAAGTCAGAGCCGTTGAAGTCCATGCATCACCGCTTCGAGAAGGGACCGGTCGGGGAGGACGGCGCGGACGATGGGCGCGCGCGATTCGACCAGCTCGGTGGCGAGCAGGTCGGTCAGCAGCGAGGTGACCACGCTGAACGGGAGGCGCAGGTACGCGGAGATCTCCGCCACCGACAGCGGCGCCCGGCACAGTCGCAGAATCGCGGCCTGCTCGGGCTGCACCGTGGGGGACGGGATGGAACAGGCGACGACCATGGTGACCAGGTCGAGCGCGGCTCGTTCCCCGCCGTCGGGGCCGCCGGTGATCACGTACAGCCGTTCCGGATCCCGCTTCGCCGACTCGCTGTCGGGGGAGGGAGCGGGCAGCTTCTCCCGGCGTTCGCGGCGGGGGTGTTTCATCCGCTGTGCCCCTCGTGACGGGGCGGGCTGGTCAGGTGGGCTCCGATCCGTACGACCAGGTCGCGCATCCGGGCACCCACCAGGCCCGCGTCCACCGTCTCGTCGGCGAGCACCGCGAGGTACGCGCCCGCGCCCGCCGCCATCAGGTAGAAGAACCCGCCGTCGACCTCGATGACGACCAGTCGCATCCGCCCGTCGCTGTCCGGGATTTCGGCGGCGACCGCCGAGGCCAGGCTCTGCAGTCCGGCGCAGGCCGCCGCCAGCCGGTCGGCGACGTCGGGGTCGCCGCCGTGCCGGGCGATCCGCAGGCCGTCCGCCGAGAGGACCACGATCTGGTAGATCTGCGGCACTCCGGTGGCCAGGTCCTTGAGAATCCAGTCCAAATTGGCCCGCTGCTGGATCACTTCAGTTCTCCTTTGTCCCACATGTCGTCGCCTGTGTGGCCGGCCTGTCGCGAGGGCGGGCCGTCCGCCTCGGCCGGCGGATCCAGCGGCACTCCGTTGGCCGCCTTGGTGAATGCTTCGAGCCAGATGCCCGGCTCGGGTTC
>NZ_JBSGZD010000497.1:0-3001 GCF_053610825.1 Streptomyces sp. NPDC054863
CCTTCTCGGAGTGCGGGGCCCTTCCGTATGCCCCGACCAGCGGATCGGTGGGTCGCTGCGCGGGCCCTCCCCCGCCCCGCCCCTTCCCGAAACCGCTGCCGCGGGGCCGGTGGATCACCTGCGGGTGCGTCGTGGCTCGTCGCGCAGTTCCCCGCGCCCCTCAAATGCGGCCTTCGGCCGCGTCGTGGTCCGGCTGTCTCAGCGATACGACCCGATCAGCCGTGCCAAGTGCCGTCCCACGACCTCCAGCGGTTCCGTGCTGCGGGCCACCTGGGCGGCCATCTCCGCACCCTCCAGCGCGCTGATGACGGTGTACGCGAGCTCCACCGCGTCCCGCTCGCCGAAGCCCGCCCGGCGCAGCGCGTCCGCCACCAGCGTCCGCCACCCGGCGAACGCCTCGGCCGCCGCCTCCTGGATGCCGGGGGAGTCCGCCGCCGTACCGACGACCGTCGAGGTCACCGGGCAGCCGTCCAGCCAGTCGGACTCGCGCAGCCCCTCGCCGAGCACCTTCGTCAGGACCAGGACCGCCGTCGCGGGGTCGTCCTCGGCGGCCAGCATCTTCTTCAGGATGTCGGCGAACTCCTCGTCCCCGTGCCGCACGGCCGCCGTGCCCAGCTCCTGCTTGCCGCCCGGGAAGAAGTGGTAGACGGAACCGAGGGTGGCCTCCGCCTCGCGGGCGATCTGCTTGATGCCGGTGCCCTGGTAGCCCTGGCGCTGCATCAGCCGTGAGGTCGTACGGACGATGCGCTCGCGCGTACCGAGGGGGGCGGCTTCGGGGTCCTGCCGGGGCGTCTGCTGCTTCGTCTTCACAGTCGAACTCTACCAAATAGAGCGTTCGTTCCAGACTCTGTGTTAGCGTGATCCCTAGATAGAGCGTTCGTTCTAGAGGGGATATTCTTATGGGCACGCAGTTCTCCGTCACCGTCATCGGTCTCGGCCCGATGGGGCAGGCCATGGCCTCGGCCTACCTCGCCGCAGGCCACCGCGTCACCGTCTGGAACCGCACCGCGAGCCGCGCCGACGACCTCGTCGCCCGCGGCGCCGTCCGCGCCGAGACCGTCGAACAGGCCCTCGCGGCCAATGAGTTGGTCGTCCTGAGCCTCACCGACTACGACGCGATGTACGCGATCCTGGAGGGTGCCACCGCGGCACTGTCCGGCCGCGTCCTGGTCAACCTCAGTTCCGACACCCCCGAGCGCGCCCGCGCCGCCGCGAAGTGGGCCGCCTCGCACGGCGCCCAGCACCTCACCGGCGGTGTCGGCGCACCGCCCTCCGGCATCGGCAACCCCGAGATGTACACGTACTACAGCGGCCCGAAGGACGTCTTCGAGCAGCACAAGGACGTGCTCGAAGTGCTCACCCGCGCCGACTACAAGGGTGAGGACCCGGGGCTCGGGGCGCTCTACTACCAGCTCCAGATGGACATGTTCTGGACCGGCCTCACCAGCTGGCTGCACGCCGTCGCGGTGGCGCACGCGAACGGCATCACCGCCGAGGAGCTCCTGCCGTACGCCACCGACGTCATGGGCACCATGCCGAACTTCTTCGCCTTCTACACGCCCCGCCTCGACGCCGGCGAGATCGTGGGCGACGTCGAACGCCTCTCGATGGGCGTCGCCAGCATCGACCACGTCCTGCACACCACCCGCGACGCAGGTGTCGACACCGCGCTGCCCGCCGCGGTGCTCGACATCTTCCGGCGCGGCGCGGACGCCGGGCACGGCAACGACAGCCTCACCAGCCTGGTGGAGGTGTTCAAGAAGGGATCCTGACCCGGTGCGGGGCGGCCCCGACGTCCGGCTAGAGCCAGCTCGCGAACTCCAGCAGCATCTCGCCGTCCTGCGTCCGTCCCGCCGCCATGGCCCGCGTCCCCGACTCGACCGCGCGGAACAGCGTCCAGCCGTGCAGCCGCTCCCGGTCCACGTCGAGTGAATCGGCCAGCCGGTTGATCCGGCGGCGGGTGGCGGGGGAGCCCGCGGCGGTCGCGATCTGGTCGTCGATCCGGTCGCGGACCAGGCGTGCCAGATCGTAGGCGCGCTCGCCGACCAGGGGGTCGGGGCCGACCGCCAGCCACGGCGTGCGGTCGCCGCCGAGCACCTTGCCCTGCCTGAAGTTGCCGTGCAGGAGCAGGAGTTCGGAGGAGGAGGCGACCAGCTCGTCGCGGGCCGCGAGCGCCGCGTCGACCAGCGGGGCCAGTTCCCCGGGGGCCTCGCGCATCGGCGTCGACTGCCGCGCCGTCCGCTCCTCGACGCTCTCGAACGGGTGCGCGTCCGCGGGGGCCACCCACAGCTTCCGTACGACTCCGGCAGCCTCCAGGAGCGCCTTCGCCTCCGGCAGCGAACGCAGCGACACCTCGCAGTGCAGCCGCTCCAGGAGCAGCACCCCGTCACCGGCGGCAGTGTCGTAGGCGGCGGTGTCATCGGCCGCAGCGTCATCGGCCGCAGCGTCACCGGCCGCGGTGTCGTCGGCGAGCTGCACGACACCCCAGCCGTTCCAGTGGGCGAGCGCCGCCCGCTCCCGCTCCGGATGGGCCGCCCCGGGGGCGAGCTTGAGCGCGCCCTGGGTGCCGTCGGGGCGGCGCACCAGCACCACCATGCTGCTCCGACCGCCCGGCGCCTGGACGCGTTCGACCGTCAACTCCCGGGCGGCGACGGCCTCCTGAGCGAGTGCCGGCAACCGCCCCAGCCAGTCGGCGGCGTCCGTTTCCCCCTGCGCCTCGCCCAGCGCCTTCACCAGGCGCTGCGACGGTTCGAAAGCCATAGGTGGGGTGTTCTCCTTCGATTCGGAGGACTCAGACGCCTTCGCGTACCGAAGTGGTCAGTTCGGCGAGCCCAGGAAAGGCTACGCTGCCGCCCTGCCAGCGGACCGCCCGCACCGCCGCCTCGCGCAGCGCCCCGGCGGCCTCGCGGGGCCGCGGGGCCGCGGGGGCGGGGCCCAGGGGCGGGGTCCCCCCGGCGCCCCCGGCCCGCGGGCCGCCGGGCCGGGGGCGGCAACCCGCCTC
>NZ_JBSGZD010000498.1:0-2995 GCF_053610825.1 Streptomyces sp. NPDC054863
GGTCGGGGAGGTCCGAGCCGGGCGACCCCGGTGCGGGCGGACTGCTCCAGGCCGTACGCAACTCGACCACCACCGCCCCCCGCCCCGGCGGCCTCGAAGGACTCGACGACCTCGATGCGGGAGCGACCCAGCTCATCCCGCGCATCGACGGCTCCGCCGCCCCCGGCGACACCATGCAGACCCCGGTGGTCGGCGGCGGGCAGGACGGCGAGCCGCACACCCGGATGCTGCCCAGGATGCGGCAGGCGGAGGGCGCGTACGACACGTACGAGAGCGACGAACCACCGTACGACGACGAGGAATTGACGGACAGTCAGGCTGGCAGGGGGAGGTCCGGCGGGCGCGCCAGGCAGACCTTCTACCCGGACCGTCGGATGAACCTCGGAGTGGTGCTGCTGCCGCTCCGCGTCTTCCTCGGCTTCATCTCCATCTACGCGGGCATGGGCAAGCTCTGCGACCCCGTCTTCTTCGACGGCGGCGAGCGCGGCTCCATGGCCAAGTGGCTCAACTCCCTCCATCCGTGGGGACTTGCCGAGCCGCTGCGGGACTTCGCGCTCCAGCACCCGGTGGGTGCCGGGCTCAGCGTGGCGTTCCTCCAGGTCATCGTGGGCGTGCTGACGGTGCTCGGGCTGTGGCAGCGGGTCGCGGGAGTCATCGGGACGCTGCTGTCGGCGGCGCTGCTGCTGACCGTGAGCTGGAAGAGCGTCCCGGCGTACGACGCGCCGGACATCATCTACCTCGCCGCCTGGTCGCCGCTGATCATCGCCGGTGCGCCGGTGTACTCGATGGACTCCCGGCTCGCGGGCGAGGCCTGGCGCAGGCTGGGCCCGCGCAGCGAGGTGTGGGAGCTGCGGCGGCGGGTGCTGCGGCGCGGCTTCCTGATGGTCGCCCTGGTCGTCGGGCTGACGCTGCTGGTCGGCTCGGTGCTCGGCGGGGCGGTCCGCTCGGCCGAGGTCGTCGTACCGGGCCCCGGCGACGACCCGTCCAACCACCTGCCCGGGCAGCCGCTCCCCAAGGAGACCGGCGCCAAGCGCACCACGCAGGGCCCGGAGCGGCGTACCCCGAAGCCCTCGGCCAGCGGCTCCGTCACCCCGTCGACGCGGCCCAGCCCCACCGGCAGCCCGCGCTCCTCCGTGACGTCGGGCGCCACCGCGGGCCCCAGCCGGACCCGTGGCTCCACCGGCCGCACCCCCACCCGGGACACCGGTCCTGCCACGAGCACGGCGGGCCCCACGGCCACCGCGGGACCGACGTCCAGCGGCGGCACGACCGGCGGCAACGACGGGAGCAGCAGCGGCGGTTCGGACCCCGCGGGATCCGGTCCTGGCGGCGGCGACTCGGGCGGGACGGGCGGCTCGGGCAGCTCGGGCGGCAGCGACAAGGTGATCGGCGGACTGCTCGGCTAGAAGCCTACGAAGGGAAGGGCCCGGCACCGTGGCATCGGTGCCGGGCACTTCCGCGTGCGGCAGGCGGGCGTACGAGGGGGCCTGGTCAACTCCCGTGTGCGGCGAGCTCCTTGGCGGCCTCGGTGAGGTCCTTGGCGGTGTCGATGGCCCGCCAGTACGCGCCCTGCGGCAGCGGGAAGCCGGCCAGGCGGCGCGAGCGGGCGAGGCCGGGGAACGTCGTGCGCTCGTGGTCGCCCAGGTCCGGCAGGAGGGCCGCGAAGGCAGGGGAGAAGACGTACACGCCCGCGTTGATGAGGTACGGGGACGGCGGCGACTCGATGAAGTCGGTGATGTGGCCGAACGCGTCCGTCTCGACGGCGCCCCACGGGATGCGGGGGCGGGCCAGGGCGAGGGTCGCGGTCGCGTCGCGCTCGGCGTGGAAGGCGGCCATCTCGCGCAGCGAGAACCGGGTCCAGATGTCGCCGTTGGTGGCGTACCAGGGCTGTTCGGGGTGCGGCAGGCGCTGGGCGGCGTACTTGAGACCGCCGCCGCGTCCCAGGGGCTCCGTCTCGACGACTGTCGTGACGCGCAGGGGGAGTCGGCCGGCGTTCCCGCTCAGCCAGTCCTGGAGGACTTCGGCGAGGTGGCCGCAGGAGACGACCGCGTCAGTGACGCCCTCGGCGGCCAGCCAGGAAAGCTGATGGCCGATGATCGGAGTCCCGGTTCCGGGAATCTCGACCATCGGCTTGGGGCGGTCGTCGGTGTAAGGACGCAGTCGCGAGCCCTGGCCGCCGGCCAGGACGACGGCCTGCGTGGGCGTGGCTGTCGGGGTGGGGGTCATGCAGGGGACGATATGCGGCGCGGGGCGCGCCGCCGGTGAGGGGCAGGATCGTCAGCGCTGTCGGTGAGGGCTCGGTCGTGTCCGTCGGTCGCTCGCGGCGGATCAGTCGTGGAAGTGCGCGACGCCGGACGCGAAGGACGTGTCGCAGACGGGCCGCGAGAACGACTGCGCGCGCGTGGGACCGTAGTGCGTGACGGCGGCGCGGCCGAGGGCGCGGGCGATCGACATGCAGTGCCTGGCGAGCGACGGACGGCGCTCGACCTCGCGCTGGAGGTGCGTGAGCGCGACTCCGGGGTCCTTTTCCTGAAGTTCCACCAGGAGGCGGTCGCGCAGAATATCCTGCGGGGCACGGGACTTGGCCTTGGTGGAGACGTCCTCGGCGGACGCGGTCAGGATCTGGGACTCGGGGGTGCCGGCCACCCACGGGACGCGGGTGACGGCGAGGGTCCCGGAGAGCACCAGGACGACGGGCAGTACGAGGGCGAGAGTTCGGCCGATGCGGCGGGCTGTGTGGGTCACGCGAGTGAGCGTAGCGGCCGGTGACGATTTGGCGACATTCAGTCACCCTCATGGGGGACGGTTCGATCTCCTTTTTCGAATGTGGTGTTGACGTACAGGTATCGAAATGCCCACTGTGCCGGGGTATTTGTCGACAGCCGTACGTAAACACTGCGGGCTGCGCACCTGGATGCGGCGGACGGGGTCGCGTGTGTGCCGCGTGTGCGTCCCGTGTGTGCTGCCACGCAGGAGGGGCCCCGCACCGAAGTGC
>NZ_JBSGZD010000499.1:0-2986 GCF_053610825.1 Streptomyces sp. NPDC054863
CTGCTGGTCGACTCGCTGGCCGGGCACGGTGTGGACACCGTGTTCGGCATCCCGGGCATCGACAACCTGGAGGTCTTCCGGCATCTCGGCCGCAGCGGCATCAGGACGGTCACCCCGCGCCACGAGCAGGGCGCGGGGTACGCCGCCCACGGGTACGCACGGGTCACCGGGCGCCCCGGCGTCGTCCTGACCACCGCGGGTCCCGGGCTGCTCAACGCCGCGGCGGCGGCCGGACAGGCGTACTCCGATTCCGTACCGGTGCTGTTCCTCTGCGCCGGTCCTCCGGTGGGACACCGGCCGGGCGACGGCCTGCTGCACGAGGTCAAGGACCAGTCAGGCGCGATGGACGCCATCTGCGCCTGGAGCGGGCGGGCCACCGACGCGGACCTGCTGCAGGAGCTGCTGGCGCGGGCGTTCCACGATTTCGCCGCCCGCCGCCCGAGGCCCGTGCACATCGAGATCCCCGCCGACGTCCTTGCGGCGGAGGTGTCGTGGGGCGGTCCGCCGGTCCCGGTCCCGGATCCGGCCCCGGACCGGAATGCCTCGTACGCGGCGGCCTCGGGCACGAACTCGTACACGGCCTCGGGCACGACCTGGGGCACGACCTCGTACGAGGAGGAAGGGTCCGCCGATCCCGGCGGGATCGAGCACGCCGCGCGCCTGATCGCGGGCGCCCGGCGGCCCGTCATCGTCGCGGGCGGTGGCGCCCGCGCCGCGTCCGCCGCCGTCACCCGGCTGTCGCAGGAGACCGGTGCCCCGGTCGTCACCACGGCGAACGGCAAGGGAGTGATCGACGAGTGCCACCCCCACGCGCTGGGTGCGGCACTCCACCTGCGGTCCGCCCGGGACTTCCTGCGCGGCGCCGACGTGGTGCTCGCCGTCGGCACCGAACTGGCCGACACCGACACCTGGTCCGGCCCGCTGGACCTGCCGGGCGACGTCGTCCGCGTGGACATCGACCCCGGGCAGCGGCACCGCAACGCGACGGCGGCCCGCGCGCTCACGGGCGACGCGGACTCCGTCCTGCGGCAGCTCCTGGCCGCCCTCGGCGCCGTGGGCGGCCGTACGCCGGTGAGCGAGGCGTACCGGAGTGAGATCCCCGGGGCCCGGGCCCTGATCGAGGCCGAGCACGCCGGTCAGGGAGCCCGGTGGACCGGGCTGATCGAAGCGCTGCGCGCGGCGATGCCGCCCGAGGCGGTCCTCACCAGCGACAGCTCGATGGTGTCCCACTACGGCGCGCTCAAGGGATTCCGGGTGCCGCGCCCCGACACCTTCCTCCACCCCACCGGGTTCGCCACGCTCGGCTTCGCGCTTCCGGCGGCCATCGGCGCCCTGGTGGGCCGCCCCGACCTGCCGGTGGTGGCGCTCACCGGCGACGGCGGTCTCCAGTTCAGCATCAACGAGCTGGCCACCGCGGTCCTGCTGGGCAGACCGCTGCCCGTCGTCGTCGTGGACAACGGCGGTTACGGTTCGGTCCGCACGGAGCAGTCCCGGCTGGGCGTCCCGACCCTGGGCGCGGACCTGCCGAGTCCCGACTTCACCGCCCTGGCCGCCGCCTACGGTGCGCACGGTGTGGTGGCCACCGGCCCCGCATCGGTGGCCGCCGAGGTCACCGCGGCCCTGGAGCGCCGGGGACCTACCCTGATCACCGTCCCCGACCACTCACTGACCGCTCCATGACCCCACCATGACCCCTCGCCGAACCCCGCCCTGCCCCCTCCCTGACCTCTCCCTGACCCCTCCTTGACCCCGGAAGACGGTAATGACTGACCCTTATCTGCAGGTGGTCTGGACGGACCCCGAGACGACGGCACGCGGCTATCTGGTGATCGACCGGCTGCTCGGCGGCGCCTCCAGCGGCGGTCTGCGCATGCGCAGCGGCTGCACCCTGGCGGAGGTCGCCGACCTCGCCAGGACGATGAGCCTCAAGGAGGCGCTGAACTACCGCCCTTCGGACAGCTACGTCCCCTACGGCGGCGCCAAGGGCGGTATCGACTTCGACCCGCGCCGGCCCGAGGCCCGTGCGGTGCTCACCCGCTATCTGACCGCGATGAAGCCGTACATCGACACGTGCTGGGCGACCGGCGAGGACCTCGGGGTGCAGCAGCGGACCCTCGACGAGGCCGCCGCCGAGGCCCGTATCGCGTCGACCGTGCAGGCGGCGCTGCCCCATGTGCCGGACGGTTCCGAGGCGGGGCTCGCCCGTCTCGGCGCCGGGTTCGCGGCGGAGGTCGGCGGGATCTCGCTGGCCGATCTCATCGGCGGGTACGGAGTGGCCAGGGCCACGGTCGCCGCGCTGGAGCACCGGGGCGACCGGGTCCGCGGGGCGACGGCGGCGCTGCAGGGCTTCGGGACGATGGGGGGCGCCATCGCCCGCTATCTCTCGGAGGCCGGGCTGCGCGTGGTGGCGGTCGCCGACCAGCGCGGTGTGGTGGCCAACCCGGCGGGTCTCGACGTGGAGCACCTGCTCGCCCACCGCACCCCGGACGGGCTCGTCGACCGCGAGCGGCTGCGCCCCGACGACAGGCCGGTGGAGTCCGACTGGCTGTCCGTACCGTGCGACGTCCTGGTGACGGCGGCCGTTCCGTACGCCATCGACGAGAGCAACCAGCAGCGGGTGAGCGCGCGTTACGTGGTCGAGGGCGCCAACATCTCGGTGACGCCGGGGGCCGAGAGCGCACTGTCCGCCAGGGGTACGGCCGTGATCCCCGACTTCGTCGCGAACTCCGCGGGCAACGCCTGGTGGTGGTGGACGCTGTTCGGGGACATCGAGCCGACCGCCGCGTCGGCCTACGCGCGCGTGTCCGCCGTGATGGAGGACCTCGTCGTGTCGGCGCTCGACGGCGCGGCCGACGGGTCGATGACCCCGCGCGAGGCGGCCACGGCCCGCGCCGAGTCGTGCATGAAGCTGCTGGAAAGCCTGCCCCGGGGCTGAACACAGGGGTTGCTCAAGGGAGTTGGTCTCGTACGAAGGCCCGTCCGGGGC
>NZ_JBSGZD010000500.1:0-2968 GCF_053610825.1 Streptomyces sp. NPDC054863
GCCGCGGGACCGGGCCGGTCCATTCCTGTGGAGCATCAGCTCTTCGCGAACTCCGTGGTGAACGCCTCGCAGAACGCCAACAGATCGTCGGGCTTGCGGCTGGTGATCAGGGTGTTCGGTCCGCCCGTGCAGATCTTCACCTGCTCGTCGACCCAGGTGCCGCCCGCGTTGGTGATGTCCGTGCGCAGGCTCGGCCACGAGGTGAGGGTACGGCCGGTCAGGACGTCTGCCTCGACCAGCGTCCACGCGGCGTGGCAGATCGACGCGACCGGCTTGCCCGCCGCGAAGAAGGCCTTGACGAAGGCGACGGCGTCCGCGTCCATGCGCAGCGCGTCCGGGTTGGCGACGCCGCCCGGCAGCACCAGGGCGCCGTACTCCTCGGCCGAGACGTCGCCGACCACTTCGTCGACGGGGAAGGTGTCGCCCTTGTCGAGGTGGTGGAAGGCCTGGATGCTGCCCGGGGCGGTGGAGACCAGCCGCGGGGTGTCACCCGCGGCGGTCACGGCCTGCCAGGGCTCGGTGAGCTCCACCTGTTCGACGCCCTCGGGCGCCACGAGAAATGCGATGCGCATGCTGTGCTCCTTTCCCACGGTCGGGTTTTCCGGATTCACCGGGTTCGGGGTCCGCCAGTTCGCCGGGTGTGCATGCCGATCGGTCTGTCGTCCCGCGCGACCAGCACATCACCGATGCTCCGGTCGCGCATCGGCTGCGACGCGTCGACAGGGCCTTCTCAGCGCGCCGGCCACGCCTCCGGCACCGCCGCCACGGCCACCTCCTGGACGTTGTCGAACACCGAGTCCGCCGGGAGCGCCGTGACCACCTCGCAGAGCCGGTCGGGTGCGTTGCCGTGCCGCAGCATCGCCACCACGGCCTCCCGGTCCGCCGGGAACTGCGTACGCCCCAGATGCCGGGCCAGCTCGAACCGCACCTTCTCGAACTCGCCCGCGGGCCCCGGCCGGGGCGCCCTGTCCGAGGCGAGCTCCGGGTCGTCGTCGGCGACCGGCTCCGGGTCGTGCCACTCCTCGGTCCTGGTCGGGTGACCGGACCGCAGCAGCCCTTGCAGCTCCTGCTTCATCTCGTCGTCCTGGCGTCGGCTGACGCGGTCGCTGCCTCGCTGCATGAATGCATCACTCCATGGTCTTCCGGGGGCCCCGCGGTCTTCCGGGGTGCCCGGCTGGTACCCGACACATGGCGGGCAAACGTCGCGCTCCGCGCCTTTTTCAACTTCCCCGGGGGGAAGGGGGTTTGGGGTCCCGTGGGCGGGGGACCCGAATCGCGGCCGAGAGGCCACTGGGGTAGGGATGGGCTCCGGGCGTGGGCCCGCACCGTCAGGGACGGCGGTTGCGGGGTCCGCGCCCGGAGTCGGTTTACCGCCCGTGCGCCGGGTCACCCGAATTCATGCCAGGCGCCCTGCTCGCGCCCGGCCGTTCCGAGGGAGGCCCGACATGGGGAAAGTGTTCTACAAGCCGCTGGGAATGATCTTCGGCATGGCGGGCGGCATGCTCGCGGGTCTTGCCTTCCGCAAGACCTGGAAGGTGGTCACCGGGGAGGACGACGCTCCCGACGGCCTCGACCGCGACCGCCGCTGGCGCGAGATCCTGCCCGCCGTCGCACTGGAGGGCGCGATCTTCGCCGTCGTACGCACGACGGTGGAGCGCTCGGGTGCCACCGTCGTGCGCCGCATCACGGGCTACTGGCCGGGCTAGGCTACGCGCCCCTCGGGTCCGCACGTCCTTCAGGTCCGCGCGTCCTGTCCGCGCGTCCTGAAGGTCTGCATGCCCTCTGCGCGCCTTGAGCTCTGCACGTCGGTCGGCTGCTTCCGGGCGTGTGCCCCCGGTCACAGATCCGCCCGCTCCCCGTTTGCCCGCAACGGGCCGGGGCAGGCGAACCCCGTGCTTCGGACCGGAGGCACGTCCGTGGGAGCGGAAGTTGGTGCTCCGGGCGTGCGCCGACCGCCGGCAGGCCCCGGCCACGGCTCTCCTCTCACCGCGGTGACACCCATCCGTCTGCACCGTTCCAGAGGTTCCAGGGAGTTACACGATGCGCACTCGTACTCGCACGCCGGGCAAACACCCGCACGACGACGCCCCCGACACGGCAGCCGCCTTCCAGCGGCTCGCCGGACTTCCCGAGGGCCGCGAACGCGACGCGATCCGGCAGGAGATCGTCAGTGCGTGGCTGCCGATGGCCGAGCGACTGGCCGGCCGGTTCCGCAATCGTGGCGAGTCCCTGGAGGACCTGCGACAGGTCGCCGCCCTCGGGCTGGTGAAGGCCGTCGACCGGTACGACCCGGAGCACGGGGCGGTGTTCGAGTCCTTCGCCGTACCGACCATCACCGGCGAGATCAAACGGCACTTCCGCGACCACATGTGGACCCTGCACGTGCCGCGCCGCGTCCAGGACCTGCGCAACCGGGTCCGCGCCGCGCACCAGGAGCTCGCCCAGACGATGGCGGGACGCTCCCCGACGGTCGCCGAGATCGCCGCCCAGGCCGGTCTGGGCGAGGCGGAGGTGCTCTCCGGGCTCGAAGCCCTGGACTCCTTCACCGCGCTGTCCCTCGACGCGGAACTCCCCGGCAGCGAGGGCGGCTACTCCCTCGTCGACGCCATCGGCGGCCCCGACCCGGCCCTCGACGTGGTCGTCGACCGCGAGGCGGTCAAGCCGGGCCTGCGCCAACTCCCCGAGCGGGAACGGAGGATCCTCTACATGCGCTTCTTCCGGGACATGACGCAGCGCAGCATCGCGGAGGACCTGGGACTCTCCCAGATGCACGTGTCGAGGCTGATCACCAGGTGCTGCACGCGGCTGCGCGCGCAGGCACTGAAGGAAGCCGCCTGAACCGGGGGTGCGCGCCTGAACCGACGTGCGCCGGGCCCCGAAACGGGGCCCCGCGCCCCGCGCGCCCGCCTACAGGGGGGTGGCCCGCGGCGGTTGGCCGCCCATCAGAGAAACCGCCCCCCCCCCGCGC
>NZ_JBSGZD010000501.1:0-2826 GCF_053610825.1 Streptomyces sp. NPDC054863
CAGCAGCACCGCGGCGACGCCCGCCGCGACCACCGCCCTGCGGCGTCCGCCCGACGCCCCCGCGGCGTCGGGGACGGCGACGGGCGAGGTCACCGGCGCGGACGGGTGGGACGGACCGGCGGACGGCGTGGGGCCGGTGCCGTACGCCCCGGGGGCCGGGCCCGTGCCGTACACCGGCGGCGTGGGGCCGGTCCCGTAGGCGGGCTGCTGCTGCACGGCAGGCGTGGGCCCGGTCCCGTAGGGCGTCGGGCCCGCGCCGTACCCGGACTGCTGTGCGGGCGGCGCGTGCGGGCCGAAGCCGGGCGAGGGCTGTACGTACGGGGCGGGCACGGGGCCCGCGGGGCCGAACCCCTGCTGCTGGGGCGGCAGTTGCTCCCGCTCCGTCGCCGCGCGCGGGGCTTCGGCGGCCTGCACCGCGGGGCCTTCGGCCACTTCCGTCAGCAGTCGTGCCGCTTCGGCCGCGTCGGGCCGCCGTGCCGGGTCCTTGTCCATGAGGCGCTGGAGTACGGGGCCCAGGGGCCCGGAGCGCACCGGCTCCGGCAGCGGTTCCACGACGATCGCGGTGAGCGTGGACCAGGTCGACGTACGGCGGAAGGGCGAGCCGCCCTCGACGGCCGCGTACAGCGTGGCGCCCAGCGCCCAGACGTCGGACGCCGGTCCCGGCTCGTGGCCCTGGGCGCGCTCGGGTGCCAGGTAGTCGAGGGAGCCGACCAGTTCGCCGCTGCGGGTGAGGTGGGTGGTGGAGCCGTCGCCCGGGTCGTCCATGGCGGCGATGCCGAAGTCGGTGAGGACCACCCGGCCGCTGCGCTCCAGCAGGATGTTGCCCGGCTTGACGTCCCGGTGCAGCACTCCGACCGCGTGCGCGGCGCCGAGCGCGTCCAGCACCCGGGCGCCCATCGAGGCGGCCTCGCGCGGGTCGAGGAGCCCGCGCTCGGTCAGCACGTCGTCCAGCGAAGGGCCGTCCACGAGCTCCATCACGATGACCGGGCGGCCGTCGTGCTCGGTGACGTCGTGGATGGCGACGACTCCGGAGTGGCGGATCCGGGCGGCGGCGCGGGCCTCGCGCTGCATCCGGACCCGCAGATCGGCCAGTTCGGGTCCCGACGCGTCGTTGTACGCGCGCAGTTCCTTCACGGCGACCTCGCGGCCGAGGACCTCGTCGACGGCGCGCCAGACGACGCCCATGCCGCCGCGGCCGAGCTGCTCGATCACCCGGTAGCGGCCGGCCAGCCGCTCGTTCTCCCCCGTAGCCACCACTGCCCCGTTCCGTTACGCCCAAATGTGGTTGCGAACAGAGTACGGGGCAGCAGTGACAGCCTGGCTCGGGGTGGCGGAGCGAGGGCCGCGGAGCGGGATCGCGCGGCAGGGCGACGAGGCCTGCGCAGCGGGCTTACGAAGCCGCGGCCGTGAGGTCCCCTCGGCGCGGCGACGCGAAGCCTTCGAGGTCCGCGCGGGTGAGGCCGCTGAGCTTCGCGACCTCGGCGGTGTCGAGGGCGCCGCAGTCGATGCCGCGCAGCAGGTACCCGGCGAGCGCCTTCGCGGATGCGGGCTCGTCGGCGATGTCGCCGCCTTCGAGCTGGTTGGCGTAGGCGGCGAGGCGGGCGGCGGCCTGCTCGAAGCCCTCGCGGTAGTAGGTGAAGACGGCGGCGTAACGGGTCGGCAGGTGGCCGGGGTGCATGTCCCAGCCCTGGTAGTAGGCCCTGGCCAGGGCGCGGCGGGTGAGGCCGTAGTGCAGCCGCCAGGCGTCGTGCACCTTCTCGGTGGAGCCGACGGGCAGGACGTTGGTGGAGCCGTCGGAGACCCGGACGCCCGTGCCCGCGGCGGCGACCTGCATGACCGCCTTGGCGTGGTCGGCGGCCGGGTGGTCGCTGGCCTGGTAGGCGGCGCTGACGCCGACGCAGGCGCTGTAGTCGAAGGTGCCGTAGTGCAGCCCGGTGGCGCGGCCCTCGGCGGCGTCGATCATGCGGGCGACGGTGGCGGTGCCGTCGGCGCCGAGGATGGACTGGCTGGTCTCGATCTGGATCTCGAAGCCGATCCGGCCCGCTTCCAGACCGTGTGCCTCCTCGAACGCCTCAAGGAGGCGCACCATCGCGGTGACCTGCTCGGGGTAGGTCACCTTGGGCAGTGTCAGCACGAGGCCTTCGGGAAGCCCGCCGTGCTCCATGAGGCCGGTGAGGAAGACGTCCAGGGTGCGGATCGCACGGTCGCGGACGGCGGCCTCGAAGCACTTCATGCGGATGCCGGTGTACGGGGCGGCGGCGTGGTTCTCGTACGACTCGGCCACCAGGCGTGCGGCGCGGGCGGCGTACTCGTCCTCGTCGGCGGCGGAGCCCGTGTAGCCGTCCTCGAAGTCGATGCGCAGGTCCTCGACCGGCTCGCGCTCCAGCTTGGCGCGGACCCGGTCGTACACGGCGTCGGCGAGGGACGCGTCGAGGCCGAGGACCTCGGCGAACGCGGCGGCGTCCGGGGCGTGCTCGTCGAGCATCTTCAGCGCCGTCTCGCCCCAGGAGCGGAGGGTGTCCGCCTCGTAGAGGTTGCCGGGGACGTAGACGGTGTGGACGGGCTGCCGGGTCCCTGGGTCTCCGGGGTAGCGGCGTTCGAGCTCCGCGTCGATCGGTACGAGGGAGGCGCTGATCCCCTCGCTGACCGCGCCGGCGAGGCTCGTTGCCACCTTCTCCTGCTGACCCATTCCAACCCTCCATTTTTCCGCTTCACGGAATCAACAATCCGCATAGTGAAGTTAATAGCTGGCATGATCCGCGTCAATGGGTGCCGGACACGGGCCGGGAAACGGCTCGGGGCCGCGCGGTGAGAACACCGCACGGC
>NZ_JBSGZD010000502.1:0-2767 GCF_053610825.1 Streptomyces sp. NPDC054863
TGAGCACGATCACCCCGACGAGTCGGCGGCCATCCCAGAGACCCACGGCACGGCCGCCGAGGCCGAGCACCAAACATCCCCACATGGGTGGGGAGAACTCCATGTCCGCGCTCGGCTACCCTCGCGACCTCGTCGACTCTGAAGCCCTCTGCGCCCGCGAGGACTTCCGACAGGCACTCGCCAGCGCGGTCTCCAGCACCTTGCCCACACTCCTGCAAGCTGACGGGTCAGACGAGCCTTCAGGAACAGGTCGGCTGATCGTCCGCCGCTTTTCTGGCCCAAGGTCCCTACGGTGCGCGGGCGAGGGCACAACGCTGACCGTTATCGCCGGAACCTGGGACCTCATCCCGATCATCGACCATCTACCGGGGCAGTCGGACCCACCGTCCGGCACCTACGGCCTCCCCATGAAGGTGAAGGGGACAGCGCTGATCACCGAGGACGGCACGCAGTCCGGCACTATCGAGTTCTCCCCGCTCAACATCACTATCGGAACCGGCTGACAGACCGCACGCCTTCAGCCTCGCCCCCCCGTGCCTCCGCCTGAAGGCCATCGTGCCGCAGCACACTCACTGCGCACACCCGGCGAGAGCTGCCGGGCCTCCGGACACCTCTGAGCCCCAGATAGCCGGCCGGGGCGGGCCGCCACGAGTTTGCTCCGATGCCTGCAAGCGGCCAACTATCGCCGGATCACGCCCCGGAGAGTTCCCTCGGCAGGGGAGGAACGCGCCGGAAAGAATACGGCGTCAGCACGCTGACGGCATCGAACTCGGCCTGGAAAGGCCGAACCCGCTTGTGGCGCCGGCGTTGCACCTCAACCCCGCTGCGCCGGTTGACCTCCGCCGAACCAAGTCGGTCTGGCACAGCGAACCCCGTGCGAAGGGACTCCCGCACACATATGGACCAGGACCTCGGGCGCATATCGGCATGTTGCGCCCGGTTACTGTTCCAGGACCACGGGGAGCGCGGCGGCGTTCACCCACTCGGCCAGCTGGACCTTGTCCACCGGCTTCATCTCGCCCTGGAACAGCAGCGCCTGGCCGTCCTTCACGGTGTCCTGCCAGGCCTGGGTGGCGAACACGTACGTCGCGCCGTCCGTCAGCCGCTGGGCAGGCTGCTCGTCCGGCGCGAAGGTAACCCGCACCGTGCCTCGTACATCGCCGCGCAGCACCGAGTCCACCTCGACCCGGTAGATGTCGGTGGTCAGGTGTTCCAGCACCCGCTGTTCCTCGAAGGCCAGCACACGGCCGGTGAAGACGTCCTCGGCGTGCGGTGCGGTGCCGGCCGGGCTCTGCGCGTCGTATCCCCGCAGGACGTGTCCGGAACTGACCTGACCCTCCAGATGCTGGTAGCCGGCCCACCCGCCCGCCGCCAGCACCGCGGCGCTCACGGCACCCGCTGCCAGGGCCATCGTCTTCGTGTTCATGTTCATGTTCATCCCCACAGTGCGTGATACGCCTTGACGTCGTTGGCTGTCGGCTTGTCGATCTTCTTTCCCTGGATGTGGCCGTAGTGCGCCCACATCAGTGAGGGGTAGCTTCCGGTCCCGTATGCCTTGTGACAGAACCCGAGCGCGTGCCCGAGCTCATGGGCCGCGACGCGTCTGCGGTGAGCGTCCTTGCCCAGCGACTTCCCCGGGTCCAGGTACGCCCTGTTCATCCAGAGGTAGTCGGTTCCGGTGTTGGGGTCCCACTTGCCGTAGACGAGCTTCCACCCCTTCCCTGTCTGGTTCGTGTCCTTCCACTCCAGGTCGGCATAGCTCGTCGCCCCGTCCGCCTTGATCCGCACTTGTCGGAGCGTGCCAGCCGACCAGACTCTGACCGCCTGCTGCCGCGCGTCGTCGAACCTGGAGCTGTCGTCCCACGCCAGCTCGGTGCCGTCCACCGACGAGCGGCCGCGTGAATCCGACTCGCCCTTCTCGCACAGGTGTGGTCTGACAGTGGTCGGGGCGGCATGGGCCGGAACGGGAACCGTCAGCAGCACGAGAGAGGCCGAAGCAGCCGATAAGGCCAAGGCGTTGATCCTCATAGTTACTGCACGATAGCGCTACGTGACGACGGATTTCATGTACTTCATTGCGATACCTCCCGACACCGCGCACGCCAGTGGTCAGGCGCCGTACCAAAGGAGCTTCCCGGTGGTCCGGGCTTCGACAGCGCCCCTCGGTCGCGTGGCGGCACCTTGCCGTACGGGTCGAACGCCAGGGCACCCCGCCACAGCCATTCCGCAGGGATGCGCTCCCGCGTGAAGGAGCCCCAGAGCGTCATCCTCAACATCAGCGCCTGGCCGCCGCTGCCCGTGACCGGCCTGCAACACCGTGGAACGGCAGGGACTTGACTGTTCACCGGTTCCCGTAGGTAGTACTGCTCATGGCCCCAGGGCCCGGTCCTCAAGGTATTTCGTCCGGACAGTTTCGCCGTCGCCGACCTCGCTCACACCGGACACGATCGCCGAGCGCATCGCTGCGGCCGGCGTGACCCACCGCTTCCGCGGCAACCCCAAAGGCCCCGACCAAGAGGTGACCCTCTACGAAGAGGCGGCGGCCCTCCTTGAGGAGCGTGGCGTCGACGTGCTGCGCGTCAACTCCTCGGCGCTCACTCCTTCGGCGGTCGCTGACCGAATCGCTGAAGCGATCTTGCATCGGCAGATACGGTCGTTCCCTCACCAGCCCAGCCCCCCCCATTACCGTTTTCGTTGGCTCCGCAACGGAGCTTCCGGCCTCCGGGACCGGCATGACTTCCCCCCCTTGTTGACCATGATCCGGGGG